>WRLO01000130.1 GCA_009777575.1 Candidatus Cloacimonadota bacterium | reverse complement strand
TTTTTTGGGGTTTTTCGCTTTTTGTTTTATGCGAAGGGGCGGCAGCCGCTCCACGGCGGGCAATGCCTGCGGAGCTTGCGGAGCAGGCATTGCCCGCCATCGCCACCCGAATACATGTTTTTTTTCTAGCTATATACATTATTTATCCCTTGTATTTATCTCTATAGGCTCTATCGGTGGACGATAGCCAAGGCTACTATGTCGTCTTTTATAGTTATACCAGTGAACATATCGTTCCCAACCTGATCTAAATGACTCAATACAATCGAATTTATTTCTATTGATGAATTCTATCTTTACCGTTTTAAAGAATGACTCTACTACAGCGTTGTCAATAGGGCTTCCTTTAGCTGATAGACTTCTCTGGATATCGAAGCCAACCAATATCTTATCAATTGATTTACTATTAAACTCACTTCCACGATCTGTATGAAATATTTTTGTTTTTCGCAAATCAAAGTCAACACTATATAAAGAATTTACTGCTATGGATGTATCACGTTTATTGGAGACTGCTGAACCGACTATTGTACGTCTTGATAAATCTATTACAGGACATAAATAGTGCCATCGTTTATTGATATCGATATAAGTCGTATCACTAACTAATACTTCATGTTTTTTACGATCTTTGAATTGGCGAGATACAAGATTCGGCAGAGATTCATTGTTTACGCCTCTCTTCAATGTGGGGGACTTCTTTTTTGTATAACATGAAACCAAGTTGTTCGATGCCATTATTCGACCTATTCGTAAACGAGACACATTATGACCTAAGTCTTTCAGATCGGCTCGAATCCTTGGTGTCCCATAAGTGCCATGACTCTCGGCAAATGACTCTTTTACTGCAATTATTACCTCATCATCTTCTGTTGATTCTACTGGATGATAGTAATAGGTGCTACGGGGTACATCTAAAACCTTACAAATCGAAGATATCCTGTATTTGCCTGAAAATTTCTTTCCTACCATATACACTATTTCTCGCTTTTTTTTTTACACAACAGAGAGACTGCTGCTTTCATTATTTCATGCTCTTCTCGGAGCTTAGATAGTTCTACCTCAAGCTCACGAACCCGCTCTTCTGTCGCTTGATGAACTGATTTAGGACGTAGCATTGATAAATTGGCTTCTTTCTCACGCTCTAATGCACGTTCCCATTTATAAATGGTGTTGTGACCTAGGTTATACCTTCTATTCAAGTCTATTACTCGATGACCTCCACGCTTCAATGCAAGGATCTGTTCTTTAAACTTTGCCGTATACTTGTGTGACATTAATTCCTCCGTTAATTTGCTGTGAACATTTTTTCAACCCCATGAATACTGTCCAGAAATATATAACAAGATCACATAGAGTTCCACCCCTTCGGGGTGGATGTAGTTGGTTGCATGTTTTTCTCATGAGGTAATTCTGCGAGCTATTCGGCATAGCCTCATATCTCTTGAACCGACACCTTCGGTGTGCGTAAAGTATGATTTTATAAAATATACTTTTCGGAGTGGACTCCGTAAGGATAATGCCTTATAAGCATATTCCCCACGGGAAATAATCCCTTTTTTCATCCGATTTCTACCAAGCCATAACCCCTCTGGGGCATTAAAGGTAAAGCATAAATAGAAAAGTTGACACTTATGGGGCTGCCCTACAATATTTTGGTTAATATCAAGTGGAAATGCTTTTAAATGTAAAAAAGATGAGAAAAATATTGTAGTCCCCGAAAAAAACGAAAGAAAAGATGAGAAAAATATTGTAGTCCCCGAAAAAAACGAAAGAAAAGATGAGAAAAAGTATTTATAGCATTTCCATTTAACATTAAAGGTTCTAATGTAGGGGTAAGGCTTGCCCTTACCCTTTTGAATGCGGGCAACCGCAAGGGTTGCCCCTACATCAGCATGGTTAATATCAAGTGAAAATGCTATAATGGGCGTATGCAATACGCCCCTACAGAACATAAAAAAGATGAGAAAAAATATTTATAGCATTTCCCCTTGACATTGATTCTTCTATCGTAGGGGTAGGGCTTGCCCCTACCCGTTACAATGCGGGCAACCGCAAGGGTTGCCCCTACATTATCATGGCCAATGTCAAAGGAAAATGCTATAAGAGATAAATATGAAAAGAAATATAATAACATTTGCTGATGCAGAGGTTAAAATGAGCTTACTTACTAATATTTCCAAGTTTATCTAACTCATTGAAAAAAAATAAGATATGTAAAAATAGTTCTTGACATGAAGTCTCCTTAAAATAATGTGACATTGTAAATTAAAACAAAATTAAAAGGAGACTAAAATGACAAGTATTAAAATTAGTGATTTATGTCAAGTAAAAAAGGATATGATTTCTTTTTCTGGAGTCAATAATCTTTTTCTGTTTTTCAATATCGAAAGCACACTGGAAAGAGCCAGCATAACAAAGAGTAAAGGTATTCAAAATGTATTGATACTTTTATATCTATGTTTACTTCATTTCAAGGGTCGCCGTTCCATTACTGAGGGTTTGCTTTTTTTAGAAAAGCAAGTCCATAAAAGCACCGTTCACAATTTCTTGAACAACGAGACTTACAATTGGCGAAAATTGTTGACGCACACAGCTAAATTGTATCAAAAGAGATTCCCAGCCGATGTAGGCAAACCAACAATTTTTGTCATTGATGATACCTCAAAAGAGAAAACAGGTCGTTTTGTAGAGTTTATTGGTAAGTTTCGTGATCATTGCAAAGGCTGTTTTTATATGGGTTATCAAGTTATTTTTGGGGGCATAAGCAATGGTCGAACCTGCATTCCGATAGATTTTACAATAAAAATTAGCAACCCCAAGAAAAGCAACAAAAGTAAGAAAAAGAACAAGAAAAACCCTAATAGATGGAGTCAAGCTAAATATGGAAAAGGCCAATATCTTAAAAACAGCCATACTTACAAACGAGTCAAAGAGGCTAAAAAGACTAAATTTGACCTGTGTGTTACCATGCTCAAACGTGCGTTGAAAAATGGTTTCAAATTTGATTTTGTAGCGTGGGACAGCTGGTACAATTGTAGCAACTCATTTAAATTTGTATTTGAGAAATTAGTGAGTCGTGGCATTCATCTTGTGGCGATGATAAAGCTTGACACGACAAAATATCAACACAATGGAGAACGTCTCAATGCGAGAGAGTTGTTTACTAAAGATCCAAAATGGGAAAAAATCACAGACAACAATATCAGGGTGAAATCCATCGTTGTAGACATTGAAGACAAGTCTATCAGAAAAGGTAAAGTCCTTACGGGCAAGGTAAAATTGTGTTTTTACAAATTTCCAGGTTACAAGGATTACAAGGCAATCATCTGCACAAACATCGATTTATCAGCAGAAGAAATATTGGAGCTATATGCTTATAGATGGCAGATAGAAGTGATGATTAAAGATTTGAAGCAGTATTTTGGGTTCTATCGTTCCATGTCAACCAAATACGCCCCACAAGTAGCAGATTTAAGTATAAACTGTATGTTTTATGTAATGATATGCACCCTAAAAGAGCGAAAACCTAAAAAGTCATCATATCAAATATTGCTTGATTTACAATTTGAGTTTGAGGAATATTGTTATGAGATGTTCTTTGCCTACAAATTCAAAACTAGAACAGTAGAATTTGTCGACTTTGCTATGAGAAAAGGACTGACTTATATATCAGAATTACGAGCATTGATGAACGAGCTACTATACGAGTTCTTAAGCAAAGAGTTCTATGACGATAAAATTATCGAAGTAGATACAATGCAAAATGACACTGTAGCGTAGCTGACTGATAATAAAAACTTTCAGCAAATGTTCTGGCTATAAACATGACTATTTTCCAGGGAGTTACAACTTGGAAATATCAGTTATACAAGTATTGCAAAATGTTTATTCATATTAATAGTATTGTGTTTTACAATATTGGACGCACAAACAATTGGTAAAATCGACAGCATATCAAATCCAGAATTGCGATTTAGTTATGACAGATACAATGGCACAATTTTGAGCTACGAAAACAGGTTGATTGTGTCCAATCTACAAAAAATAGAAGAGTTTATCATACTCCCCAATGGGGATTTAGAAAGAATAAGTTTCTTTGAAAAAAGAGATAATTGGAGAAAATCATTTATCGATGGTGATAGGTATTATTTTTTGGATGAAGTTTCTATAATTGATAACGAAGACTCTGCAACGGGGATTTTCATCTTTGACCTGTCACAAGTGCCGATGCAGTTGCTTGCTCATGTTGAATTTGAAGCTCCTTTAAAAAGTCCCACAAACCATCTTTTTTTCAGTGATGAGCATGTCATGGTCTCTGATTATTTTAACGAAAGATCGATTTTGATTAACAAAGAAACTTTCCAAATAGATGGTTATATAAACGGTCATTATGGGGAATACATCAATAGATTGGGTAATAAAATCATCCAGCCTTTTATAGGATCTGACTTTGTCAGAATGCGTGCCTTTGAAATAGATGAAAACGATGTTCTCACAGAATTGTCTTTTATTGATTTGTTTGGTTTTGATACAGCGATTTATGATATTTTGTTTGATTATCCGTTGGTAACTTTGGTTCTTAGAAGAGAGGTCGTCGTTTTGGATTATAGTGATATAGAAAACCCTTTTATCTTTGGTTCTGTGAGAAATCTTAGTATAGGTCAGACAGCAGCACACCTAAAAGACAATAAACTCTTTATTGCTGATACTCAACGGTTGCTTGTTTATGAATTTGATAACAATGGAAATTTTACTCAAGTATGTATAAAAGAGGGTGCTGCTGCTGCACAGTATAGAAATATTCACTATGTAGAGCCATTTTTGTATATCAATACTGAAATAAACCTAAAAGTCTATGACGCTACACAGAATTATGAACTCGTCAATGCGCATGGAAATAGAATGGTGATAATACCCGGACTCAGTGTGTCAGAAAATGACATTTATTATATGGAAATAGATAATTTTAATAGTGTCCAAAGGATTTACTCTGTATTGGATAATGTCTTAATAGCTACTTTAAACTATGAATATGCAAATGATAATACAGGCGAGAAATTTAAGGTAATGGATGATAGATTGTATGTCTCCAGGGTTGAAAATGGCACGCATTATTTTGATATTTATCAGCTATCGCCTCCCTCAAAGATTGCAGAGGATAATAATATAGAGGATAATATTGTAGGGGCTTATTGCATAAGCCCTCATGAGCGTGGAGACGCTTCTCTCCTTAAAAGAATAAATGTCTCCAATCGGTCTGGTGGCGGCCTGATAATGTCTGGCAACAGAGTATTTTTTTCTTATAGCAGCCCCGAAGAGGTTTTTACTTATACCTTGATAAATGACGAGCTTTTCCCAACTGGTAGCTTTGTAGGTTCCATGGACTGGCACCATACCGCAGCCCCAGAACACTATATTTTGAATACCTTTAACAACAAGATTTATGTCAGGGATATTAATAATGTCTCAAATCTTCTTTTTGAAGGAGCTTTTACTCTTGGCAGTGCAGGCATTATGCAACATAGTTATGGTAAATTTATAAGATTTAGTCAGATATTGACCAGTAGTCAAGTTTATTCTTTTGATATGGGTAGTGATGCGCTAAATCTTTTTGCTACCCTACAAGATAGCAATATAAACTCTTTCAATGAAATTATATCAATAAATGGCACAAATACAGATGTTTCACAATATTATATTATCATAAACAACCAAATGTCTGAGATTGGTGAAGCTAGTTACCCACATCGATATAGGCTTTATACATATTTTTTCCCTGAAAGAAACAAAATGGTGCAAGTAGCAAGTTCCGGAATATGGGTCTATGACATTGAATATAGCGTTTCTGATGCAGATATTGTGATATTGCCAATAAAAAACGAACTTTTGAACAATTTTCCCAATCCTTTTAATCCAGAGACGACTATAAGGTTTAATATTGCCGTAGAGTCAATAGTCTCGATTGACATATTCAATATCCGTGGTCAAATGGTAAAGAGACTATTGGATGGATTTTATGAAAGAGGCTCGCACGCTGTTGTCTGGGATGGAAGAGATGAAACCAATCGTGAGATGGGAAGTGGGGTGTATTTTTATAGGATGGTAGCTGGTGAAGTAGTGGAGACAAGAAGAATGGTTTTATTGAAGTAATTCAGATTTCCATCTGACGATTGATATACATACTCGAACTAGAAAGTTCGAGCTACATTTTAAATAAGGATTAGTATGAATAAAAAATAAGGATAATCAATGAAAAATAAAACAAACCTTCCCACCATAAACCGCTCCACAGCCGAATATCTAACCTACATAGCCAATATAGGCGAAACAGCTCTTCAGTTT
>WRLO01000129.1 GCA_009777575.1 Candidatus Cloacimonadota bacterium | reverse complement strand
CACGAATATTAAATATCTGCAATTTCACATTTCCAGATTCAGCGAGACTATAAGCAATGGTAGTAGATGGATTGAAAGGATTGGGGAAATTGCCATCAAGGGAAGTGAATTTGGGTAAATCATCTACCACATCATTGGCATTTTTCAAGGATACTACATAAAACATCTCACCATTGTTAAGATCGAGTGTTGTAGAACGAAATTCATTTACTACATGATCAAAGACTTCAAAATTCTCAAATCGCTTCTCACCTGAACGAGAACCATATTCCATTATCTGAAATTCTATATCTGCATCATCAAAATCTATATCCATGATATAGGCATTGATTTGAGCTATCTCACCCATGATGACTTCGGCGCCATAACAGATATCATTGATAAATAAACCTATTTCACCTATACCTTCTTCTGTTAGATCATCGGGGAGATAGACATAGATAGGGATGTAATCTGATTGTTCAATATATGTGAAATGCGATGGTGTAGGATGATGATATCTTGACATATCTTCTAAAGAAAACATTTGTGGAAAATATAATGTTGCATCTTCATCACCAATATATTTTATAGATACCATTTCACCGAAATTTAAACGAACTGCGTTAGCGGGTAATGCCCATATTGATAGATCTATACTTCGATTCAAACTCCATTGTTGTGTTTTTATTTGTATCAAATTATCTATTATTGAATCAAAAACAAAAAAAGGGTCTTGTAAATTTAATCCATAATAACCTAGCCATACTTCTCTATAATCCTCACCTGGTTCTCTTGCGGATATAGTTATTTGATTTTGGGGGTTATTTGTTGTTCCACAATAAAACCCATTCGTTACCAATGGACGAGGGTATGTGACATTTGAATTAAGTTTTATCTTGTATCCATGTCTACTATCTATCAAATGATTTAAATCTCCTATCCAATTGTTAGTAATGTCATCATAGTAAACCTTGCCTATTGAGTCTTCGTATTTCCATTCTATGTATTCAATATATCTTGGGTTCAATGAAAGTAAATTGTTTTCATTTTGAATATTTAATATATGATCTAGCCTAGAATGAGGAAATATACTACCTCTAGCTCCATAAAGTCTATCAAGATAAGGAAAACTCAACCATATATATTCTGAATCTGGATTTAAGTCATGTTGTATAACATATTGTTTTCGATTATTTTGAACAGCTCCTATATCAAGATTTGTGCCATCAAATTTCCTGTCTTCAGGATCGTCCCAAAATGGAATACCGTTGCCATTGGTATCGAGGTGACCTGCATTTATCAAGCCAGACTTGGACCTGGCTGTAAATATAGGTTCAAAAGTTGTCATATCAAGATGAGGATTTCCAGTGTAGATATTGTTTTGATTGTTGGGAAGTATTCCAGTTATCATTGTAGACATGTCCACCGGTATACTGGGGTTATTTACATCAAAAAACCATGAATTGCTGATAGATTTGTTAAAGGAATTGGTTGTATACACTCTGCCAGTAAAAATAGAATTTTTGATATTTACAGTCAAGGGACCTACATCTAAAAATAAGGCACCTTCGAGATTATTCCCAAAACCAATTTCTGTATTGTTAGTGTAATCTATAATAGAAAACCCTCTATTTATGATGCTAACACTGGGTTCATCAAAAATAGCAGCTACTTCATCTAATATAAATTCGCATTCTGAAACCTGTATGAAATTATACCAATTATTTAAATTACTAACTATAGAAATATTGGCTGAGTTTAAGATAGATGCAACATATCCAATGTATCTATTATTAATAAATCTACAATTTATTATTTTGATAAATTTGTATCCTGGATCTCCAAACAAAATTCTTGGTAATATATCGATATTTATTCCTCGCTCAGTGCCAGTATTGTTTTGAAATAAACAGTCTTCTAAATGGAGTCTTAGACCAACGAATTTAATCGAACTCCCACTAGTGCCTGAATTATCTCTAAATATACTGTTTATTATTGTGAGATTATGTATGTTTGCATCTATTGCATGTCCAGAATTATTAAATCCAATGAATTCACTATTTAATACAAGAACCTCAATATCAAAAGGACCATAATAATTGTTATAGATTTTGATACCAGAATTTCCCTCTATCCCTGGATTGTTCCCGCGAAAGATTACATTATCAATAATAGGGTTACTAAATCCTAATATCTCGATACCGATACTTGCATTCCTAATCTCTATATAACTGATTTTGTTTTGATTGTCTTTATTTTCTAGCCTAAAACCCCATGTCCCAGCACAATCAATGATAGCAGGATTATCTTCAGGATATTTACTAGTTAGAGTGATATTGCTTTGACCCCATACAATTTCTGTATTTCCTACCCCAGTATATATATCTGGATAGAGATAAACAGTACCGCCAGTATGAACTGCATTCATTGCTTCATTTATAGTCTCATAGTAATGATTAGCAGGATTACTAAAACCAGGTTTAACAAAAACTTCAAGAATAGGTTCAGCTATCATAACGGTAAAGGATATTGTGTTTCCCAGAGCAGAACCAATGTTTGATATATTCAATCCACCAATATGTCCATTTGATAAAAAAGAGGTTGTAATATTAGTTGTTGCATCACTTATCGCAGTTCTACCAGACTCAAGAGAAAAATAAGCGTTATCCGGATACCCATCACTTGATATAGATCCACCTTCCCTATAAACATAAAGTTCATAAGGTGGTGAATAATAATTCCCACTTACAGAGGGTCGAGCACGATATATCAGCAATCCAGAGCCAGGTAAACTTGAATCTACAAAATTTTCTGTATTACTTCTATATTCCACTACAAAAAATTCTTCCACTGAAAATGGAGAAAGTATTATGTATCCTCGAGGATATGTAGTCAAAGGTTCAGTAAGAGGATTAAGATAATATGTCCCTGTTTCCGTTATTATTGGTAAATCATCTATCCATTTTGTATAATGCCATTTCATGTAGCTCGAAATTGATTGAGGTGGATTTGTAGTATGTGCCATGATATCCCATTTCCAAATAGGTTTTCCTACAACATTATGATGATGTCGATGATACATATCAGGCATACCTAAAGAGTGTCCAAACTCATGTGATAATACACCTATACCAGCTCCAGCTCTTTCATCTTTTTCTATGTCATAATGATAATCAGGCCATGTATTGTTCCAATAACCAAAAGTATAATACTCCATATTTAGGTTGTATACATTTACCTGTTTTCCATGAATATATACCTCATATTCATCGAGCCATCCTTGATGAGGCCAAAAAGGCATCCCAATTGGAAAAGAACTTGGTGTAGTACCACCTCGAATCATAAAATTTATATTATCTACATATCCATCACCATTACTATCTATTACAAGATTTGATGGTATTTGATCTAACTCAATATGTACATATTCAATAGCATCTAAAAGTAAAGTATGAAAAATAATAGGATTGTTTTGATCATAATTGTCTAAGTAATACAATAATGGATATGGTGCTCCATAAGCTCTAATCGAGCCTAAACTACTGGGTAGTGGGTAAATCGGGGAATAAACATCTAACTGTCCAAAAGATGATTCCCAAAAATATTGACGCATTGACCTTTCACCATCACCTTTAGCATTGAAAAAATTGTAGTAGAAATCATAATGAGCAGGGAAAAAATCATTTCCAAAATCATCTGGAAAGCTTATGAATATTGTGATATACTATTAATCTCATCAGTACTTGGTGCTTTTATTGTATTTGAGTTAAATTTTTCATCATGCTCTTGTCTTAGATCAAGATACCTTTCATGAGAAATATTTTCACCTACAGATATCCCTCTACTCTCAGGTGTAAATAAATGCACAGGATAGCCAGTAGACTCTAAAAATCCATCATGATTTTCAATAGCCCAACACCAATAATCTGATATTGGGTCGAGAATTATAGTAAACCCATTTTCATCATGAATCCATCTATGAAACTCATCACCTGATTGAAAAGCATCAATTTGTCTTTGGTCTGGTTGGGATAAATTAACTGGCAAATTATCTATCCAGGTTGCATATCCATTGATGATTATCAGATAAAAGAAAAGTAAAAAGTAAATACTCTTTAAACATTGTTTAGCTAATACTTTTTGAAACATAATTTTTCTCCTTATTCTTTATATTCATTATAGTTATGATGATTATCAAAATGAGCGTTTGAGGAATTATTGACATTATTTTCAATATTTATCAAATCCAATGATATAGTGTAATCTGTGTACAAATCAAACCCATCATAATGAGGTAACACATCTGTTCCGTCAATATACTTTAAATCTATCGATAAATTACCACGAATAATTGATGCTCCGTTATTTCCAGATGAATTTGCTAAATCAATAGGAACTCCAGATACATGATTTCCATATATAATCACATATCCTATGGTATTTTTCGCATAATATCCACCACCTAACTGATCAACAACATAAATCCCACCACCATCTTGTCCAGCTGAGTTTCCAGATACAATGCCACCATTTAAAGACAAATCAAACCCCCAAACACCACCACCATTTTCTGTCGCAATATTTTTTGATATAGAGCCTCCATTAAAAAAAAAAGCATGTCCATATACACCACCGCCAAATCTTGCAAAATTATTAATAACAGAACCACCATACATTACGAAGCTACTATTGAAACCTATATTCACACCACCACCCCTAGCAGATACTATATTTTCATTGATAGTTCCCCCATGCATGGTAAATCCACCAAAATCTCCTAAAAGCACACCAGCACCATTATCGGCACTATTTCCAGATATTGACCCTTCATACATCGTGAAAAGACTTTCGCCTACTACTAGAACACCTCCAAAAGATTCATTACTATTAATGTTACCATTGTCTGATATTTTCCCCTCATACATTATTAACTCACTTGATTGAAGTAAAAATATGCCACCTTTTCCATTTCCCATAACTGCCCCACCATAAATAAATAATGTAGTATTAACACCTGCGATATATATGCCATGATGACCATTGTTTTTAATTTCAGCATTATTTTTTAAGGTTAGTGAGGAATTTTGTCCAATGACATTTACAAGGGGGACATTATTATTATGAAATCCTTCAAGTGAGGTTTCATCTATAGATATGTTTTGCTGCCTACTTATATAAAGCAAACTCCCACTTGATATTAGAGTTATTGTCTTTTCACCTTTTATGTTTACTGATATGTTTTCTACTTCTCCAAATGTTGGCTCAAGATAACCATGAAGGGAAAAATCATTAATCACATTTATAGTATAAGATTTATCGTTCCCACTGTTTTTTATGCCATTAACAGCTTTTTCCCATTCTTCTGCATTTGATACCGAGAAAATATTCCCATCTGGGTAGATTTGGTTTACTATCACTTCGCAGGTAGCGATGAAACCGCCTTCGATGCTTGTGGCTGTGATGATAGCGGTTCCTTCAGAGATAGCGGTGACGGTGATGGGGATTTCTAATATAAAATCATCCCCCCCCCTAATAATTAATGTTTTGCTGACGGCAGATCGTAATTCTGCGAGCCTTTTCGCAAGCTCAAAGTCTCTTGAACCGCCCCATAAATGTGGGGGGGAGATTTGGGGTGAGATGGGGTGTCCCTCTTGTAAAAGGGAGCTAAGATTGGAAATCATTACTACTGATTCATCGCTACTACTCCATAAGACATCTTGATTCGTGGCATTTTCTGGTTCTATGGTAGCTGTCAAAGTCTCAGAATCTCCGACATTGAGTGTTAGAAATGACTGATCAAGTCTCACACCAGTAACAGGCACTTCTATAGGTCTGACTGTCACCTCGCAAGAAACTTTAATTTTTTCATCAGGTATGGAAATATAAATAATTACTTCCCCATAAGAGAGGGCTGTAATCGTGCCGTCATCAGACACAATAGCTATTTCATCATCCTCACTTGCCCAAATCAGCTCTTGATTCGTAGCGTTTTCAGGATAGACTTTTGCTATAAGTTTTCTGGTCTCTCCAACCTCAAGTGATATTTGAGTGTCTAATAAAACAATTTTTTCCACAGGAATGTGTGGAATGACAGGATTGCTGTCTTTGCAATTCAGAAAAACTGTAAGTATCGCTATCAGTAGCAGATACATTACACAAAAACTCTTTTTTGAGGCATTATTAATCATTTTTACCCTCCTATTTAATCATGAAAACGAACTTTCGTGCCATTATTTTGAGATAAAGTTTTGTGTCAATAGATTTTTGAGATTTTTTATTATTACTTGTTTTATATTTAGTTTCCTTTTCCGTTTTTGCGAGGTTTCTTCCTTGATTTGTCAATAATTTCAAAAATTTAACCACAGAGAACACGGAGAAACACAGAGATTGTAGTGGCTGAGCTTGCCTCAGACCTTTGAACATGGACAGAGGCAAGCTCTGCCACTACGGTTGGGTGGAGCAATAAAATTGAAGTTATAGATTAGTGTGTAGTGACATGGAGATTGCTGGGGAATTAAGAACTGATATTTCCGAGCTATAAAAGCTTGATATATCTACATCGTAGAATGGCATATAAAGCAGATATCTACTGTTATATCAATGTATTACGCAACTATTCGTTTTTT
>WRLO01000128.1 GCA_009777575.1 Candidatus Cloacimonadota bacterium | reverse complement strand
CGACTAATTACGCCTTGATCATTGTTAAAATTCCATGAGATTGACTCCAAAAAATCTTCATTTTGTTCATTTTGACCAAATAGATTATTATCATTGTGAGGACCAAATACATAACCAGCCTGAGCATAAGGAAAGTTGGGTGGGGCATACATTTTGTCCAGATATGGAAAAGCAAGCCACTCAATAGATTCAACAGAACGTGGTTGAATTATGTAGTCTTGTTCCTGGTGTGATAAAAAGGGTGGAAATATCCAATGTTTGATAATGCCATGTTGATAATGCACCGCCCCTATATCAAGACGCGTATTATCTGGATCACTGTCTTTTGGGTCGTTCCACCAAAAGATACCATCACCATTGGTGTCCCGATGCCCATTATTAATCAATCCACTTTTGAATTGGCTATTCCATATAGGTCTCAATGTTTCCATATCAAGATGAGGATTGCCTGTAAATAGGTCATGGCGATTGTTAGGTAATATACCTGTTATCATGGTGTTGAGATTGACTTCAGTATCAGGATTTTCTATATCAAAAAACCATGAATTGCTGATGGTTTTGTTTGAGGAATTGCCTGCTTGAATTCTACCAGTAAAAATGGAGTTTTTGATTTCGACTGGTAATGAGCCTACACTGATCCTCAATGATTCATTTGAGCCATGTCCAAATCCTATCTCGGAGTTATTGATATAAGAAGCTGATAAGATAGAATTTGTTGAAAATCCAGAGATATTAATATTTGGAGCATTATTAGTAGTTCCTGCATTTTGTTTGAAAATGTTGCTAGAAATAAGTAGATTCTGAATATTATTAGCACTACTAATCGATATATTAACTGATGGAAGAGTCGATGTATCAAGTAACAAGTTATGGTTGTCTACAAACATATTTTTATAAATTGTTTGAGTTGAAATCAATAAGTATGAAGCTCCTAAATTAAGATTTGCACCATTCTTAGAGCCAATATTATTTTGAAATAAATTGCTTTCTAAATGAAGGTCTCTACCCAAAAAAATAATAGAACTTCCAGTTTCTCCAGAATTATTTTTAAATGCGCTGTTTTGTATAGACAAAGTTCTTAATTTCGCAAATATAGCAGAATTTGTAAATCCAATAAACTCACAATTGGATATAATTAAACTTTCTGCATAATCAGCACCATCACCACCAATATTTATAGCCCGACTATTTAATAAATTTGAACCAGTATTGTCAAAAATCACATTATCTATTATCAGACTAACGTTTCTTACATTTGCCTGTATAGCATTTTGTGAGTTGATTATTTTTAAGTTATTGATTTTAAATTGGACATTGTTTGGTTTTAATACAAAGCCCTCATTGTTTTCACAGTCAATAACAACTCGTTGATTTTCATACATACTCGTAATAGTGATTAATTTTGAAAAAGGTAAAACGATTTCTCTATTACCTACACCACTATATGCACCGTTGGGATGGGGATAAATGAAGATAGTCCCGCCATTGTGAACGGCATTTACGGCTCCTTGGATTGTTTGATATGTATTTGGAGATACACCATAATTGATAGGATCAACATATACTGAAAGTGTCAAATTTGGTATAACTGTATTGAAGGAAATGGTATCTCCAGCAAAACCTATGTTTGATATATTCAAGCCTCCCGGGACAAATGTCTCGCCGTCAAGTTCGTATATAAATGATTTTGGATTTGTTAGGTCATTTATAGCTGTTCTACCAGTGTCTACTGAAAAAAACGCATTATAAGAACCATACAGAACACTAATCTCATCTGGACGATAAGCATATACTCTGAATTGATCCATGGTAAACCCACCATCAATAACTCTATATACAATAAGACCATGAGGATCAGGGATATTAATATTAGAGCCATAATGAAAAGAAAGGTTTGAATCTGGAAATTTACCGGCTACTTTCCGCCTATACTCCACTAAGAAATATTGACTTTCACTATAAGGCGAGTTTATCCGAAAGGCTACATTGTTTTGTTGAGAAGCGAGTGGATTCAAAGTGTAGTTTCCAGATGTTGTTATAGTAGGAACATCAATCCAACCTAAATCCCTATGCTTTACAATAGATGAAATGGATGAGACAATTGAGCCAGCCCGTGCCATCAAACACCAGGGGCCTACAGGATCATACCGTAGATCAGGTGTGGAGCGACTATATAAATCGTCAGCACCAAGCGAATGTGCAAACTCATGTAGAATATGGATAAAACGAAAATGTGTATATTCATTATCGTCCAAGTGAGAATTTTCAAGAATAACATTGTAATTTCTCACTGTTTTATTATGGATTGTTGGTGGGGGACCATCAGAGCTTAATTCAGTAAAAGTCCCCTTACTAGGCCAAAAAAAACTTGAGCCTGCTCCTGAAGCTAACTCTCTTCTACCTTCAATGATAAAAATTACATTGTCTACAAATCCATCATTGTCTCTGTCTATGTTCAAACTTATTGGAACCATATCCTCAATATCAGCTATTGCCTCTCTTAGTAGGTTTCTACATCTATTTCTATGTAGAAGTGAGTTGTATCCAGCACCCTCGAGTGTATAGTAATGCCTTTCCTTTTCTGATAAATAGCTCACGACATTGCTACCATGTTGAATAGGATAAAAGGAAGAAGACACATCCAATTGCTGATAAGAAGCATCCCAAAAATAAGTGTTAAGGTCAAGAAAATTATCCTCATAAACACTGAAAGGATCGTTAAAAATTGCATCTCCATGTTTTTCCAGGTCATAATTTGGTCCCCAGCGAAAAGTGATAAATATGACTATATTGTGAGCTTCTCCCGTTTTAGGGGTTGAAGAATGATTATTTTGGAAATTCTCATCCCATTCCCTTCGTTTTTCTCGATATGCCTCTTCAGATATATTCAAAAAAGGTTCTAATCCAATGCTGCGAGCCATATATTGATTGATTGGATAGCCAGATGAGACAAGCTCATCATTTTCTATTATCGCCCAGCAATATTGACTAGTGATATTGTCTTTCACGATAGTAAAGCCTTCTGCATCATGAATCCAGTTGTGAAATTCATCACCAGAAACAAAAGCTCTCACTCTATCTCCGTTTGGTTGAACAAGCTGTATAGGTTCTCTTTCGATCCAAGCAGCTGATAAATTTGTGATAAAGCTTATTATCATCACAAAACTGATGAAAATTGATTTGATTTGACTTTTCATTTTTTTCTCCTATAATTATTTTTTTTATAGTCTTAACTATATACATTTATCGCACCTTATTCTCGTCCATAAATAGTGTGGTTAGTTCTATCTATAAATCCATCTGTATGGGGTAAAATATCGCTACCATCCCCATAGATTGCTCTGAAATCTTCCAAGGCAAACAAAGCTGTTCGATTCGCTAAATATTCCGGCACTCCAGAATCTCCATTGCCATAAATAATGCCTCCCTCCAAATATAAAGTAGCATTCTCTAAAATGATCCCTTGGCCTGAATGTCCAAAAATAGAGAAATTATCTGAAATTATGACACGCCCTTCTTGAACATAGATACCACATCCACCCAATGCAGCATTATTAGAAATAAATGCATTACCAGATAAGGAGATATTTAAAGGAATAGTATTATATTCTCCATTATGAAATATCCCGCCTCCGTAACTTGTAGCATCATTGTTGGTAATAGAGGCATTTTCATTCATTTCGATGTATCCGCTCTCATTATGTAAACCACCTCCCTTTCCTATGTGTGGATTAGTTCCATATGCTCTATTTTCGGTTATCTTGGAGTTACCGAGCATAATAAATCTGCTTGATAGAGAATTATTAACTCCTCCTCCATTTCCATGTACTTCGTTTTTTGATATTGTAGTATTATCATACATAGTAAAATCAGAGAGATATGTCCCTACTCCCCCTCCAGATTCTAAAGCTTTATTACCAGATATAGTGGAGTTATCATACATTGTGAATGAACTTTCGGAACTATAAACACCACCACCCCAACCCGCTGAATTATTAGCGATAATAGAGTTGCCATACATAATGAAATCTCCTCTTTTTGAATTATTTCCGCGGTTACGCACACCGCCACCTGATCCAAAAACATAATTATTGGATATTGAGGATTTATCAAACATAGTAAAATAACCACCTCTATTGCATACGCCACCACCAGAAACAAAAAAATGACCAGGACTCCCTTGTGCCGTATTATCGATAATAGATGAATTATTTTCCATAATGAATTCACCTAGATTATGAACTCCCCCTCCATCACGTCTTACTGTATTACCAGAAATAGATGAATTGTCCATCATTTTGAAAAAACCTTCTTCTGAATTGAAAACTCCACCACTATTTCTTAAAAACCCAGTACTAAGATGCTCGTTTATATTCTCAAAAATAGACGAATTGTCTTTCATAGTGAAAATACCTTTATTATCAACGCCACCACCACCAAATTCTCCACTTCTATTACCTGAAATAGATGAATACCCCTGCATAATAAAAGTCGAGTTTTTCCCAGTATGGACAAGGGAAGCATCATTTTCAAAATGTCCTCTCAAGCCTATATCATTGAGGACGATGGTTATCTGATAGTCATCACCTATCATCAACAAATGTCCATTGCTGTCGGGAGACAGGGATATCGCTTGGTCTCCTGTAATAGTCACATTAATATCATTTCTATCACCAAAGGTATTAACCCTAGTTCCTGAAACTTCAAAATCATTGACTATCATTAGAGTGTAGTTTGTTAGGTCTGATCCTTGCGAAATGCTATTGATTGCTTCTTCCCACTGAATAGCGTTTAAAACAAAAAACACATCAGAACTGTTTATATAAACGGAGCATTCAACAGTGACATTGCCATCGACTGTTGTGACTGATATGGTAGCTGTTCCATCAGAAATAGCTTCTACGACTCCATCTTGAGAGACAATAACGACATCATCATCATTACTACTCCAGACTATTTGCTGATTCGTAGCGTTTTCAGGATAGATTGTAGCTACAAGTTTTCTGGACTCTCCAACCTCAAGTGATATTTGAGTGTCAGATAAAATAATATTTTCTACAGGAATGTGTGGATTGACAGGATTGCTGTCTTTGCAATTCAGAAAAACTGTAAGTATCGCTATCAGTAGCAGATACATTACACATAAACTCTTTTTTGAGGTATTAATAATCATTTTTACCCTCCATTTAATTATGAAAATGAACTTTCGTGCCATTATTTTGAGATAGAGTTTTGTGTCAATAGATTTTTGAGATTTTTTATTATTTAACACATTATAAATTATAAATTATAAATTATAAATATGTTGAGGACGCAGATTTTTTTTTGGAATTTGATTATTGAATATCCCCACTATTAAATAATGTCTTGCAGATGGCAGATCGTAATTCTGCGAGCCTTTTCGCAAGCTCAAAGTCTCTTGAACCGCCCCACAAATGTGGGGGGAGTGTAGTGATACGGAGATTGCTTCGTGAGAATAGCAAGAAGGAACCTCGCAACGACGGGAAGGGGTGATAGTGACACGGAGATTGCTTCGGGGGGAGTTTAAAATGAGGGACCTCGCAACGACGGGGAGGGGGGATAGCAAGAAGTGACCTCGCAACGACGGGCTGGGGGAATAGTGACACGGAGATTGCTTCGTGAGAATAGCAAGAAGAGACCTCGCAACGACGGGCTGGGGGAATAGTGACATGGAGATTGCTTCGTGAGAATAGCAAGAAGTGACCTCGCAAGGACGCTATCTCACCATACCCTTCTACTATCCTACTTCAACAACACCATCCTCTTCACTTGCCTTCCAGCACTTGTCTCCAATCTATAAAAATACACTCCAGAACCTACACTACGCTGTCTATCGTTGTCTCCATGCCAATCTACTGTATATCGACCGGCATTTTGAACCTCATTGACGAGAGTTTTGACCAGCTGTCCTCGGATATTAAATATCTGCAATTTCACATTTCCAGACTCTGCTAGACTATAAGCAATGGTAGTAGACGGATTGAAAGGATTGGGGAAATTGCCATCAAGCGAGGTGACTTTGGGTAAATCTGTCTCCTCTTGGCTTTCATTTAATAGTAAAACCTGATAAAATTTCCGATTTTCACTAAAATCAATCCGATTGCTCTGATAACTACTAGTCGCTTGGTCAAAAACTTGATATTCGCTGAACAATTGCTCTCCTGATCGTTGACCATGCTGATAATAGCGGAATTCTATCACAGCATTTTCAATGTCTATTCCAACGACATAAGCTCTGATTTGCACGAGTTGTCCATATATCACAGTCGAACCATACAACACATCATCTATATACAATGCCAGTTCTGAGTCATCGTCATAACTCACCAACTCATCCGGTAACCACACAAAAAATGGGATATAGTCATCCTGTTCTATATAATCAAAGAAATGGTCTGGTTGAGGCGGAATGCCACGATGGTCATATACATATTTATCATTATCCAATTCAGGTGGGATGTTATTGGGAGTTCGCCATACAAGCGTTTTAGGTGTATCACTAACAAAAGTCAGCGAAACTGCCTCACCAAAGCGTAATGATATAGGTCTATCAGGCTTTGTCCAAACCGAATCTGGATGCACACGGCTATAGGTCCAATACCTTGTC
>WRLO01000127.1 GCA_009777575.1 Candidatus Cloacimonadota bacterium | reverse complement strand
CCCCCCCCCCCCCCCCCCCCCCCCCCCGGGGGGGGGGGGGGGGGGGACCCAACCGAATTAGGAACGAATAAAAACGTTCCTCCCCAAAAAAATAAATCGAAGGTTTTTGAAATTTATGTGTCTATTAATTATATCCATCAGGATTTTTCTACAGGAGGTAGTTTATGAAAACAGAAAACATTGACAAGATACTTGGTGCATATAAAAAGATAGAAATAGACACTATTTTAATGCAAAAACTTAACCAGATACCATCTAAAACCAAGAAGAATAAAGCAATTTTGTCTTTATTACCAAGAGAATTTGCCATAACAATAGCTTCGATAGTTTTTGCATTATATGCAGGTTTTCTTTTCAGCATGAAAATAAACAATAGTGAGAATTTTGAGATAACTAATACGCATGATTATTTAGAACAAATAAGTCTCGTAAGCTTAATTCTCGACTAAAAAAAAATATTGACAAAAAAACAGATTTTTTTTGAATGGTTCTCTAGAGGTTTTTTTATCGTAATTGGTAATAAAAATTTTAGGGGCCTATAGCTCAGTTGGTAGAGCTCCCGGCTCATAACCGGGCGGTCAGAGGTTCGAATCCTCTTGGGCCCACCATTTTAAGCCGCATATAAATGCGGCTTTTTTTTTGAGAGGTTTATAAGAATTTGCTGTTATGATTATTATTAAAAACAAGCAAGAAATTGAAGGTATAAGAAAGGCTTGCACGTTAGCTGCCAGATGTCTTGAAGAACTCGAAAAGCACTTATTTATTGGTCAAAATACAGAACAGCTTGATAAAATAGCCTTCGATTATATGATGGCTAATAAGGCAATTCCAGCAACTTTAAATTACAACGGTTTTCCAAAATCCTTATGTACTTCAATTAACAATGTAGTTTGTCATGGTATTCCCAGTGAAAAGGATATTTTAAAAGACGGAGATATCATCAATGTCGATGTTACTGTAATTTTAGATGGTTATTTTGGTGACACATCAAAAACGTTTATAATAGGTGAAGTACCAGAGGATGTAAGATTATTTGTAGATAGAGCAGAACGTGCAATGTATAAGGGCATAAATGTTTTGCGTCCGGGTATTCTATTAAATCAAATGGGTAAAGCTATAGAAACATATGTTAAGAAATTTGGCTATTCTGTTGTGGAAGCATATGGCGGTCATGGTGTTGGCATTAAATTTCATGAAGACCCACATGTATGTAATTTTTACTCAAAAACAAATAAAATTCTTTTAAAAGAAGGTATGATTTTTACTGTTGAGCCAATGATAAATAAAAGCAAGAATTATAATGTGGAAACATCAGAAATAGATGGTTGGACAGTGAGAACGGTTGATAACTCATTAAGTGCACAGTTTGAACATACAGTTCTTATTACAAAAAATTCTGTTGAGATTTTAACAGTATAATTTTCCTAAATTTTTTAATTAATATTCCGATATATTCTATATAAACAGAAATGCCATATTAAAAGGAGACAAGGATGTCGAACATTTCTTCAATAGATTCAAGTGCAAGTATAAGCCCCTACACTTCAGGTGGCAGGCTAGATGCATACGCAATATTCCAATTAAATTTTGAAGCCTTAGGTGGCGAGAAATACGTTAAATCAGAGAAAAACTTTCGTTATCAAGGTGACATGCAATTAGGATCTGCTACTTTTCAAATTGAAGAATTTATAAGTAAACCCTTACGTAATGTTACATCGATATATAGTAATTTTCAAATAGTTTATAGATCAGGCGATGATGGTAGAAATATCTGGACAGAACAAAATGGAAATGTGTATAAATTTGATGACAGTAACACTAATGAAAGAGAATTAAGGAAATTATGGGAAGAATATGCCTATACAGATCCAAAGAATAGAACATTTAAAAGTAATGCAACAAAAAAAGTAAGTATTGACGGCGTAAATTGTTATGAAGTAGTTATTAAAAACAACAAAACAAATGAAATTGTGACGCATTACTACGATACAGAAACATTTTTACTGAAAAGAGAAATAAAAGATACCGGAACTCAGAAAATTCAACATGATTTTTCAGATTATCAAAATGTGGGAAACATTAAATTAGCGTTTCAAAAAGATATTACATTTCTTAACTCGGGCGCAAAACAAAGTATTACCTGGAACAACATTCAAAAGGGTATTTATATCTCGGACTCAAGGTTTATAGCTCCAGAAGACCCCAGAGCAGAAGAAGAATCAAGTAACACGACAGGATTAGGAACAAGGTTAGACAGATATGCATGACTCTTCCTCTCTCTAAATGAGGTATAGTAGACGATACTAAGCAATTAGTATCTTCTTTTTTGAAACCCGCCTTGTCTGGGTCTATCTTCACGCGGACGAGCTTCATTTACATTAAGTCTTCTTCCTTTCAATTCATAGCCATTCATGTTTTGAATAGCATTATTGGCTTCTTGGACATTATCCATTTCTACAAAGCCAAAACCACGAGATTCCCCAGTATCTCTATCCATTAAAATTACTGCGGATTTCACTGCACCATATTGCTCAAAAGCGTTGCGCAATTCCGTGTCTGTTACGTTACGTGACACATTACCTACGAAGATATTCATTGCATCTTCTCCTTAAAAAAATAAATTTATGATAAGCCTTCAGCATTTTTTTTTACAAAATTGCATGTTTTTTTATCAATTTGGACAGTTTTTTTTATTTACGAAATTATGGCAAGTTTTTTTTTTATTATTAGAATTTTAGCCTTAATTTTAAATCTCATAAACATTATTGTTAGAAACTTCGAGTTTTATTTCTGCAAGTTGATTTATGCAATCTTTATCATGTGTAATAATTATTGAAGTCATTCCAATCTTTTTATGTATAGTTTCTATCAAATTAATAATCTCTCCTCCAGTTATGGGATCTAACCCTGTGGTAGGTTCATCATAAATTAAATATTTAGGTTCTTGAACTATTGCTCTTGCTAATGCCACACGCTTCCGCATGCCACCAGATAAATCTGAAGGATATAACTCATGAATATAAGGCAGTTTAACCAAATCAATCATTTCGTCAACTTTATTTTTAATTTCAAGATATGACATTTTTTTATGCTCTTGAAGTGGAAATGCTATGTTTTGAAAAACGTTAAATGAGTCGAATAAAGCAGAATTTTGAAACACCATAGCCATCTTAGATTTAATTTTTTTATCTGAATTTTTTATAGAAAAGCCGTCAATAAGGATTTCGCCTTCAGTATAATTTATTAAACCTAACACAGTTTTCATAAGAACACTCTTTCCTGCACCTGAACGACCTATTATACATGTCATTTTCTCGCTTTCTATTCTGGTGGACACATTCTTTAAAACTATTGTATCATCAAATTGAACTGTTAAATTATTGATCTCTATCATGTTATCCTGTACGGAACGCATTTATTCGTTCCTAGTTCGGTTGGGTTTTCGTCTGTAGGGAACGCATTTATTCGTTCCTAGTTCGGTTGGGAATATATTTAATGCAATATCGAAATAGGAACGAATAAATTCATTCCCTACAGAATAGAGGGTAAAATATCCCCTGCTTTCCCTTGAAAAAACTCATCAATATACGCCATATTTTCTGGTTTTTCAAGATTAACACCAATCGTTCTAGCGCCGCGATTTCTAACATATGCAATAAAATTAGCAGCAGGATACACGTTTCCGCTTGTTCCTATAGTCATAAAAACCGTCGCTTTATCTAAAGCTTTATATATTTCGTTCATTCTATATGGCATTTCTCCAAACCAAACAATATCAGGTCTAAGCATTTTTCCGCAGGCAGAACAAATAGGAATATCGGGGTTTAAATCAACATCACTCATCAGTTCTTTCTTTTTACAATTTGTACAGAAGCAAGTATTTAGTGAACCGTGCATTTCAATAACACTTTTTGAACCTGCTCTATCGTGTAGTCCATCAACATTTTGCGTTACAAGTAAAAAATTCTTATTTAGTTTCTTTTCTAAATCAACTAAAGCAATGTGTCCCGGATTAGGCGACACCGATAAAGCTTGATAATATCTTTCTTTATAGAATTTCCAGACAAGAATCGGGTTATTTGCAAAACCCTCAGGAGTGGCAACTTCTTCTACACTGTGGTTTTCCCATAATCCGTCACTATCACGGAATGTTTTTATGCCAGATTCAGCACTGATGCCAGCACCAGTGAGAATAACTAAAAAGTCTTTTGGTTTTAGGTTTAATTTTGTCATTTTGCTTTAATCTCTTCCATGTATTCTTTTGTATGTTTGCATAGAGGACAAATGTAATCATCTGGTAAATCAGAATCTGACTCTTCAATATATCCACAAACTTTACAAACAAAAACTCTTTTCGAGCTAGTTTTTAGTTGCGTAACAGGTTTTGGTTTAATATGGTCTAAATAGTATTGATATGAAAGCGATATAGCGTTAGATAAGACCATAGCTTCAGTAACTTTTGCAACAAATAATGTGTGTGTGCCATAATCCGCAGCGGATACAACTTCAGCAGAATAGAAAGCATTTGTATCTTTTGCAATATAAAATAGTCCATTTTCACTAATTTTACATGCGTCAACAAATCCTTCAAATTTATTAACATCGCGTCCGCTTTGAAATCCAAATCTTTTGAGAAGGTCAAAAGAAGAATCAATTGTAAGTGCAGAAACATTAAACTTGCGTGTTTCCATAATCATATCGTGGGTATGATTTGCTTTATTAACCGCAATAGTAATTTGTTCTGGTTTTTCAGTAACTTGCATAACTGTGTTAATAACGCAACCGTTATGATTGTCATTTACTTTTGCGGTAAGAATGAACAGTCCGTAGGTTATTTTGAAAAAAGCACTTGATTCTATTGTTTTGTGAAGCGAAATATCTGGTTTTGGGAATGATAAAAAGATAACATTTGCAAGTTCTGTAAGCTCATCAAGAGTATTGTTTTTTACGCTTGAAGTAATTGAAACGGATTTATCAATAAAGGAGATATTTTTAAGTTGAACTAAAGCATCTTTCATCATTTTACCCGCAGTTGTAGCCCAAGTTCCGTTTTCAATAAAAGCAATAGTTCTATTTTGCAAATTATGAGCAACAATATCTCTGATAAATGAATCCATACTTACAAATATCATAGAGTTATATGTGGTGGTTGCGAAAACAATGTGACTAAATCTAAATGCTTCCGCCAGTACATATGAATGGTGAGTTACAGAAACATCATACATTGCAATTTTCTTAATGCCAAGTTCGGCAAGTTTAGTTGCAAGTATATTTGCAGCATTTTCTGTGTTTCCGTAGACAGAAGAATATGCAATGAGAACTCCATTTTCTTCAGGGACATAAGAACTCCATTTTTGATATTTGTCGACAAACCAAGCAATATCTTTACGCCATATAGGTCCGTGAAGTGGTAGTATCATATGAATTTCAATTGTAGATGCTTTTTTTAAAACAGCTTCCACCATTTTGCCATATTTACCTACGATATTAGTATAGTAACGTCTTGCATCTTCTAAGAAATCCTTTTCGAAATCTAGTTCATCTGCAAATATATTTCCGTTCAAAGTACCAAATGTGCCAAATGCATCTGCTGAATATAGATATTTATCTATTGAATCGTAAGTCATCATTACTTCTGGCCAGTGTACCATAGCTGCGGTTATGAACAGAAACATATGTCTTCCAGTGCTGATCTCGTCCCCTTCCTTAACTTCAATAAAATGCTTTTCTACATCAAAAGTGAAAAATTGTTTTAACATAGTTAATGTTCTAGCATTGCCTATGATTTTAATCTCTGGATAGCGAAAAACTAATTCCGCAAGTGTAGCACAATGATCGGGTTCTACATGATTTATTACAACATAGTCTAATGTCCTATCTTGAAGTAAATACGCTATGTTCTGAAAAAATATGTTGCTTACTGATTTGTCTACGCAATCGAGGAGAATCGTTTTTTGGTCTAAGATTAGATATGAATTATAAGAAACTCCTCTAGGAATCGGGTATGCACTTTCAAAAAGTGCCAAACGTTTATCGTTCGCACCGACCCAATATACATCGTTGTTAATCTTTCTTGTGTTATGCATCATTATCTCCATTTATATATGATAAATTTTTATTTTTCTGTACGGAACGCATTTATTCGTTCCTAGTTCGGTTGGATCCCCCCCCCCTCTCTGAGGGGGGTAGGGGGGAGTTTCCTGTACGGAACGCATTCATGCGTTCCCTACGGATGGCTCAATTTGAAGTTTCAGACAAGCGGTTAATGTACGTGTATCCGTTTCGTTCTACCGGTCTTCTCTTCGGGATGGTATGGATTTAAATATATAAATACCACCTCACACCGAAGGTGTTGATCGCTACGTAGAAAACGATGCCCCACTATCACCACACCGAAGGTGTGGACCAATTGAATATGAAAAGAAATATGTCGTTTAGGTTCCATACCTTCGGCATGGAAATCAAGGTGGGGGCATCGTTTTCTACGTAGCGATCGATCCCTTCGGGATGGTGTGGATTTATATATAAAATGCGGTTAATGTACGTGTATCCGTTTCGTTCTACCGGTCTTCCCTTCGGTGTGGTGATATTTTCGTGGGGCATCGTTTTCTACATAGCCACCGCACCCTTTTGGGACGAACCATCGATGTGGAAACTTCCAAACCGTAGGGGACGCATGAATGTGTCTCGCTTAACATAAGGAATTTCAATATATTACGGA
>WRLO01000126.1 GCA_009777575.1 Candidatus Cloacimonadota bacterium | reverse complement strand
AAGTTGTGTGAGTGTAGGGAACGGATGTATCCGTTCCGCCTTTTGCTCCTCCCCTCACACACCGCTCGCGGTGTGTGAGGGGAGGAGGGAAGGGGCATGGTGTCATCTGTTTCTATTAAAAGATAATTAAAGACCGCTAAATAGTTTGAGAAAATGCGAAAGAAAGTTTGAGACTTTTTCATCAAACAAAATATTTTTTGGAGGAAAGCAAAAAAATAATTGACAAAAATACATAGTTTTAAATAATTGTTCAATTGCTGGATTGTAACCTATATCATGTAGGTTGATTTGTTGATAAGATTGATATTTGAAGTTTTTATGAAACAAAAACTTCATAGTCAAGTTGATTATTTTATGGAAGATAGGAGGCATTTAATGCTTGAACTGAAGGATGTTGATAAATTTTTCGCGGGTATCAAGATTCAGAACGGAATGAATGTGCATTTACTAATTGGCATGGAGACTTAGGAATGTTCAATGTAAAGGAATTGTTCACGGAAAGTTGTAGATTTTGCAGTATATCTGAGCAAGCAAAAAAAAATGAGATTCAGGACACTGTTTTGTATGAAGATGAACATTTTTATGTTATAACCACATTAGGTTGCATGGTAAAAGGTTATATCATGATAGTAAGTAAAAAGCATATTAACTCTATGTGCTATTTAACTGCAGTTGAATGGGAAAATTTGGAACTTTTGATAAATTATTTTAGAGAACAATTAAAAATGATTTATGGGATTTACCCTGTAATTTTTGAGCATGGTGCTTCTTATGTTGATACTAATAAAAGTGCTTGTTGTGTGCTTCATGCTCATATACACATCGTTCCCTTTAAATTGAGTACTCAAGAAAAGATGGTGACTTCTTTAGAAATGAAAAAATTAGAAAACTTCAAAAATTTATTTTCTGCAGGGACGGATAGACCTTATGTATTTTTTATGGATAATGACAAAAATTTGTTTTTTCATGATGCTTCTGATACAGTCTTACCAAGTCAGCTTATACGCAAATGGATAGCAAAAGATATAGGTTCAGAGTGCTGGGATTGGAGACAATATCCATTTGTTGAAAATATTATTGCTACAATAGACGATATAAAACTGGCGATGAAAAATGAAAATACCAAACGTAAGAGTTTAAAATATATATACTATAGTAGAGCTATGGACGGGTTGTCTGGGCAAGAAATTGAAGATGAATATCGTTTGGTAGAAACAAAATTGGCAGAGAATGGTCTGATACTTGTTAATCCTTTCAAACAAGAAAGTAGTGAATCCCTTGAAGTAAATAAGATAAACTCTGAAATTGTGATAAAGGAGAACATGATAAATATTTCACAGTCAGATTGCGTAGTTGTAAATCTTACCAAATCTAACCATCTTTATGTGGGTTGTATTGCTGAAATGGTTTATGCAAAAATTAAAGGCTGTTATGTAATCACTGTCGTTGGGGATGCAGGTGCTGAAAGGCATTTTTATACGCATTATCATTCTGATATGGTTGTGAAAAGTTTGGAAGAAATGATTGAACTATCAAAAGGGTGGTAACATGAGCTGTGATAATGATATTTTGGTGTATACCCATAAAAGTGATGTAAAGCAAGAGACGCTTCTCATAATAAAATTTGGTATAGAGACTCGTGAGAAAAATTTACACTTTGTAAGAAAGGATCTGTATTTATTGTTGGTGATGTCCAATAATATGGCTGGCAAATGGTATTTTTTTGAAAGTGAATTAGATTTGGAACACAAAAGATATTAAAAACGATGTTTTCAAGTAGTAAAAATCATGGGATAATAAAATCAAATGGGTAAAAAGAGAAAAAATAAAACTAACTTACTACAAAAACAGCAATTGAGTAAAAAGAAAAAAGGTAAAGCTAACTTACCACAAAAACAGCAAGTTATGGATGTCGGTCCTAAAGAAATTGTTAATAGTAATGAGTCTAAAAATCTAATAATATTTATAGGAATAAATCAAAATAAAGCTAGAATTTTAAGTTTCACAATTTTTCCAGTAATGGCAGTTGTTTTGGCTTTTTGGCAGAATGCTGTGGTGTTTGTCATATCAATAATGGGTATAGCATTTAATATCTGGTTGACACACAATTTATATGTTTTGAAAGACAAGGAATTAAAAGAGAAAGAATTAAAAGAGAAAGAATTAAAAGAAAAGGAATTGCAAAATAAAGAATATGTTTTTAATAAAGGAAGTGAAAAAGATATAGACTTTTTTTATAACTTTTACAAGCAAGAAGGACGGCTAACCATTTTTTGTCATAATTGCGACTTTATTGGAATAGAAAAAATTAAAAGTGTTCTTCTTGAAAAAGCAAACACAGTTGACCTCAATGGAGCTAAATCGCTTACTCTGTGGGTAAATAGAGATGTTTTGGCGGATAGCCCCGTGATTAGAGAATTTATATCTCTGGAATATGCAGCCGTGAAGGTAATTCCTGATTGGTGTCGTGAAGAAAATTTGATTTTCTCAATCCGACATGGTGAGACCAATGTGTGTATCATAAGAGATAAGACAGAAAAAGGATCTAAAGGAGAAATTGTTGTACACCCTTTATATGAACAGGCAAAAATACTTCTTTTAACCCTATTCCTTAAAGCTGTTGAAAAATTTGGAGAAGCATAGTGTCGAATACCAATATTAATGACATACCATTTAAAAACATGGAGTTTCATCTAAGGGGCATAAAGAACGTACCGAACACAGGTGTAATACACGGGCGATTTCAGCCGCTTCATATCGGACACAGGGAATATCTGCTTGCTGGTAAAGAAAGATGCGATTATTTATTGATTGGTATAACCAACGCCGATCCATCGCAGACGAGGTATTCCCCAGCATGTCCTCATAGATCATCAGACTCTGCCAACCCTCTAACTTATTGGGAAAGATTAGATATCATAGTTGGCTCAATGCTTGAGGCGGGTGTGAAAAGAAATGAATTTTATGTTGTCCCTTTTCCAATAAATTATCCCGAACGAATTTTTCATTACACACCACAAAATGCTAAATATTTCATGACTATCTATGATGAGTGGGGATATGAAAAAAAAAAAATCCTTGAGAAATTGGGCTGTTCAATAGATGTAATGTGGACAAAAGCTATTGATGATAAAGTCACGAGTGGTTGTGAAATTAGACGTTTAATAGCTGATAATAAGCCTTGGAAGCATTTAGTCCCGGAGTTTACATACAATTATATAATTAACAATAAACTTCATTTGAGAATAAAAAGACTGCTAGAAGGGAATGAGTAACATGATGCAAATCTGTGAAATACATAATCATAAAGATATTGATTCTAAAATTTTCGGAGGCAAAGCAGCGGGGTTAGTGTTATTACACAAGTTAGGTTACCATATCCCTAAGACAATATTTATAGAATCATGTCGAGATACAGCATTTATTTACTGCCCCAAATTTCTAGAAGAACTGTCGAGTAAATTAAAAGATTTGGTCTTTAATGGAAGATACAATGTAGCTGTGCGTTCATCATGCACGATTGAAGACAGTTTCTCAGAAAGCATGGCGGGATATTATGATACATTCATAGGAGAGATGACTTTTGATGATGTAGTGGAAAGCATAAAAAAAGTTATTTATAGTCTTGCTATAAATAAAGATAATGATGCTAAAATGGGGGTAATTATCCAAGAAAAAATTAACGCTGATTATTCTGGTGTTTTATTTTCTTCTGACCCTTATACATATAGCAAAAAATCTATGCTAGTGAGTTTCACATCAGGAATTTGCCAAGGGTTGGTCTCTGGCAAAGTTTCGGGAGAAGATATTGTAATATCTGTAAAAGATGATAATTTCACCATTCCCAAAATTGAACAACCTATAAAGATAGACTGCTTACAAACTTTACTTAGACAATCAAAATCATTAGAAAAGGAACTTAAATACCCTGTAAATATCGAATGGGCAATCGCCAACAATACAATATATTTTTTGCAATGTAGACCTTTAACTAGTATAACTAAATTACAAAACTTATTTTTAGAAGTAAACGAGGAAAATTTAAGTGAATTGCCAATTAATTTGGTTTCTCATGAAAAAATAAAGATGAGACTTGAAGCTCAGAAGCTAGGAGTCATGATATCAAATGCCTATGTCTCTATAAATAACCATTTTTCGATAGATAACACAAAACCGCCAGTACAATTGGAACGATCTGAACATTGTAAAGGATATAGCACAGTAATAATATATCCTCGCCGCATTTTAAATAAAGTTGTTCGCTCTTTTATTGGAGATAAAACCAAAATTAAAAAAAGCTCTACAAGCTTCATGTATGTAATTCAAGCATCTCCACATTATGAAAATCTAAACGACTGTTTGCAGTCGTTTTCTAGTTTAATAGCAAACGATTTTTGGGTTAGCACTACTATAATTCAAGAAATACTTGACCCTACTTACACAGGAGCAATTAGAAAATTACCGAATGGTTATCTGGTTGAAATTATTAGAGGACATTTTTTCTCTAAAGGAGTTTTTCCAGCTAGTCAATATTTTACAAACGATGAAGGTTGTGTAATAAGTAAGAATGAAGTTCATCAAAAAACATGGCTATCCATTATTGAAGGACATGTATTGAACTGCTCTTGTAATGATAATGAAAATAATTTAGTATACTTAAGCAATGCAAATATAAAAAAAATTATTAAATGTTTTATGCAAATTTTTGCATCAAAAAAGAGTGTTGTTGAGTTTGGAGTTCTTCAGCATAACTTACATGAAATTATTCCTTATTTGATAGATTCTTTTGATGATACTGTTAGTTCGAACGAAATGTCTATTACCGATATAAACGAGGGCATCATCTCATCTGGTAAGATTACAGGAAAAATAATGTATCTCAAGACCAATGAAACTGATTCGTTGAATAAACATTTTCATGATTTGTCGCCAAACAAAAATAAAAAGAAAGAAAGTGTAGTATTTTTTTGTGATACACCAGCTATTGCTTTGTTATCATTGCTTGAGCAGTTCGATTCAGAGCAAATTGGTTTCGTTTTTTTTGAGGGTTCTTTTTTGTGTCATTTTGCTTCAATATTGCGTGAAAAAAGAATACCTGCGATTAGAATAGATGCATTAAAAGCTATGCCCTATGAAGGCATGTGCACCATAGATGCAGAGACCAAAAATTTGTTGGCAAAAGATCGTATAATAAAGTTTGATTTATGAAATAAATCTACTACTCAAGAAAGGAAGATATTTTTTTAATGAGAGATTATAATATATACAGAGAAAAAATTGAAAAATTCTGGGATATAAATGCCCATGTAAGAGCAAACGATATAGAAAGTGGTAATGATAAAACATATGTCGAAGTTATCTCCTGCTATATAGTTAAAAGAATAAAAAAACTATTTCAGAATCCAGACCTAAGTATACTTGACATAGGTTGTGGAGAGGGGTACTTGACAAATAAAATATCAGAATATTATAAGAATATAACAGGTATAGACTTATCTAAAGCTTTTATTTCATATGCTTGTAATAGATACCCACATATAAAATTTTTACATGAAGATATTTATAGATTATCTGATTGTGAAAAATATGATTTGTGTTTAGCAACAATGGTTGTTCATAATTTACCACATTTCTCAGATTTTTTCACAAAAACAGTTTCCTTGCTCAAGGAAGGTGGATATTTGCTATTGACAACTTTACATCCCAATAACTGGCCACGCGAAAGAATTCCCAACTTTTTATATGAAAAAAACGATGAGGAATATGAAGTACCGCTTAGAGGTTCAAGTGATTGCAAATATTCTTCATCATTAAATTATTTCCATAGAACTTTGGAAGCATATTTAAATCCAGAGAATTTTCAAATAATAAAATATTATGAATTATATGGTTACGAAGATGATTCAGAGAATAGGAAAAGACGCAAAGAACCGAATATTTTGGTTATACTTTTACAGAGTAAGTTATGATTATTCTGATAGTATAAATTTCTTTCATTCTCATAAAACTGTTTTAAATAGATAGCATAAGTTTTTATCTATTTTGATCAAGAAAAAAATAAAGAAATATTAAGAATAATTTAAGATTAATATAGAAGATTGACAATGAAAATGAATGAGAAATTTGAAAAAGCATTCATAAGAATATTTATATTTAGTGCAACGGTTGTAGTAACCCCTCTGAAAAGGCAGTGGGAAATTGAACTTTGTTGCCCGCATGACATGTAGTGGAAACCGCTCAGATGTAAGGCGAGGTTATGCTCTGTTTGACCATCATAACTTTCCTTTTCTACTCTTTGAATGTAACAGGTGTTAAAATAAAGAACTTTGTATTAGTTGATGGTTCGTGTATTCAAACAGAGCCAATAGATTTGGCTTTTTGGTTTCCGTATTGTATCGCTGTAATTATCTTTTATTCTAAGCCTGATATTGGACAGTGGATTTTGCTTAGTTTGTATTTATTAGGAATAGTGGTTTTATCTGTAAACACTTTCAAATACACTCTTTTTCCAAATGAAAGAAAAATAAAAGGATATAATAAATGCTTTGAGAAAACCCATCACATTTTCAAGCCCTCTGACAAAAGACTGATACCAGACACATTTCATCTCACTCTATATATTTTGCTCTATATTAATCTGGTCTCAATGATTTTATTCATAAAATAAAAAATATCAAAAAATCTACTAACCATTTCCCCAAACTCATCATTATACTAACTGATATTTCCGAGCTATAAAAGCTTGATATATCTACATCGTAGAATGGCATATAAAGCAGATATCTACTGTTATATCAATGTATTACGCAACTATTCGTTTTTTGTTGTTATTGACATC
>WRLO01000125.1 GCA_009777575.1 Candidatus Cloacimonadota bacterium | reverse complement strand
AATATTTTTGAAGATGGAGATTGGGGAATCTTAGAATGGAAAGATCCAAAAGGATTTCGTGGCTGTGGCTTTTTTAATGTTATTGATGGCAAAATAAAATTTCAAAGAGGATATTGGGATAAACTTAGTTTTTTGAAAATAAATAATTTACCAGAGGATTAGTTATGAATAATATCCATAAAGACATTCATGTTAAAGGCATGACAGGAGAATAAATAATAATGAAAATTGCAACATATAATGTATGGAATAGTAATATTGGTTTGCGGGAAGAACAATTAATACAAGAAATTAATAATATTGATGCCGACATTATAGGGTTACAGGAAATGCCACCATTATTTTTTAAGTATCTAAAAGAGCATATAATTTATGATTATAATGTTTATTTTAAATATAAAGGACAAGAGGAAGGTTTAGCATTTTTAAGTAAATATCCAATCAATAGTTCAGATTTTCTTTATGAAAAACCAGAGTTTAACAATAGTTTAGCATTAAATATGGTTATTGAGATAAATGGTATAAGGTATTCTGTAACAAATGTACATTTACCTTATAATTCTGCAATAGAAAAAGAGAAACAGATTGTGTCTATTGACAAGTACATCCATAGTCAAAAAGATATGGTGGATTTTTCCATATTACTGGGAGATTTTAACTGCAGCGAAAATTCTAGCGTGCATAATTATTTATTGGGTAATCAATCACTATTGGGTTATGAAGCAAAGCCTTATTGGAATGATTTGGCAAGTGTACACGCTGCCTTGAATGGATACAAGATAATACCAACATTGGATTTTATCAACAATCCAAGATGGGGTGGAAAGAATACAAATTACATACCTGATTCATGTGATAGAATCTTAATCTTGGAACCATATAGTTGGGATAATGAATTTATATTAAAAAGCGTAGGTATTTTTGGTAAAAATGTTTCATTAAAAACTGGATTTGCACCGAGTGATCACTATGGTTTATTTTCGGAGGTTGAATTCAAAAAATAGTATAATACCTTGGATAAAGGAGATAAAATGGTAAAATTACAAGGTGAAAGAATATATTTAGGTACACTTGAAAAAGAGCATTGTAAAAAATTATGGGATGAATTTGAATATGATTTTAACAATATTTCAGAACAATTGAATATTGGTCATTCTATAGAAAAATCTGATGAGTGGTTTGAACAGATTAAAAAGGAACAAGGAAATTCACATATTCGATTAGGAATTTTTTTAAATAATGATACTATTATTGGAGATATTGCACTGCAGGATATAGACAATAAAAATAGATCATGTACAATAGGTTTGGGTTTTACAAAATTAGAATACAGAAATAAAGGATATGGAAAAGAAGCTGTAAAAATAATTTTGGAGTATGGTTTCAATAATTATGGATTTGAAAGAATTACAGCTAGTACATTGGAACCAAATATATCTGCACGAAAATCATTAGAGAAATTAGGATTTAAACTGGAAGGAAAAGAAAGAAAAGCAGTTTATTTTGGTGGGAAAAGGTATGATAGATACAATTTTGGTATATTGGCTGAAGAATATGAAGAAATTAAGAGAAGTTGGCAAAAAGCGTAAACCTTCACATAACAGGGTTATATACGTTTTTACTCTTTGAATGTAAATTCATAAAAATCTACTAACCATTTTACAAAACTCATCATTATACTAATGGAGAGAAAAAGCTATAGAAAATAAACGAGGTTGGTTAATTTGACTAATCTAAAGGAGACTAAGTGATAGAATTATTAAAATCATTATCAATTCATCAATATGATTGTGAATTGATAGATATACGAATAGAGGAAACAAACCCTATTCAGATATCCTTTTTTCAAAAAATGTTTCTCAACTATAATGAAGAGAAGAAAATAGGTGCTTTCATCCGAGTGTTTTCTAAAAATAAGTGGTATTATGTAGCGACCACTGAACTCAAAAACCTTGAAAGCGAACTACACAACTTATTAATTAGTGCTGGCGTTAGCACTATTCAAGACAAAAATAAGCAGATAGTTTACTCCGAAACTCACCATGACTTACTGGGTCAAAGATCCGACTACGCTTACAGGCAGAGCAAAGAAGACAAGATTGCCTTTTTAGCCGAAGTCAGAAAAGAATTTGAAAACGATAATCTGGTACTAAACCCTTATGTAGCGTGGAAAGACAATGTTTTACATAAATATTTCATCAATAATCAAGGCATAGTCTATTCATACAACAAGGCATTTAGTGGGATCAGGGCTTCTTATTCATTAAAAGAAAATGATAGTATTTTTGACACTTATTTTCTGAAGGTTGCCCGTTTTACAAATGAATTTGATAGTTATGTAGAAGAGTTCAGAGCGGATTTTGCAGAAGCGAAACTATTCATCAATGCGCCAACTATTAAGCCGGGTAAATATGTTACTGTCCTTAGTCCGCAAGCCACAGGTATTTTTGCCCATGAAAGTTTTGGCCACAAATCTGAAGCCGATTTTATGATAGGTGATGAAACTATGGCTTTGGAATGGGAAATAGGTAAAAAAGTTGCCAGCGATATGGTCTCTATTATCGACAGTGGCGCGGAAGAGACTAATTCAGGTTATTGTCCTTTTGATGATGAAGGCAATCCCAGTAAGAAGACTTATCTGATCAAGGATGGGATTTTGACCGGCAGACTACATAGTAAAAAAACTGCCACAATTCTAAAAGAAGAAAACACCAGTAATGCCAGAGCTATAAATTTTGAATGGGAACCGATAGTGCGGATGCGAAACACTTATGTAAAAAAAGGTGATCTGACTTTCGAGGAGATGATAAAACCTATCGAATTTGGTTATTTCATCAAAACTACCAAACACGGAAGTGGGATGTCCACTTTTACCATAGCTCCAAGCCGTTCTTATAAAATTGAAAATGGAAAACTGACAGACCCAGTGAAGATAAACATAGCCACAGGAACAGTATTTCAGACACTTTTTGATATAGATGGTGTGGGAGATACTTTGGAGATACAAAGTCAAGTTTTTGGTGGATGCGGGAAACAATACCAATCGCCACTTGATGTATCTTTTGGTGGTCCGCATATCCGAATCAAATCGCTTAATTTATCGTAATAAAGGAGTAAAAATGATAAAAGAGTATTATAACTTAAATACCCAAGAATCTCGAGTACAAATTGAAGATTCCCAAATCGAAGCTGTAAAAAACAAAAACATCACTAAAAAATCGGTAAGAGTTTTCGATGAGGAGAAAAAGACATGTGCCTTAGCAGCATCAGTTGGTAATGTACCAGATGGAGAATTAGAACAAAAGGCGATTAACTTATTATCTTTGGATATACCTTATGATTATGAACTGGAACAAAATACCAAAGGACATTTTAATAAAGAGATTTTAAGGATTAAAAATAGCCAAGAATTGGAAAAATTTACTGCAAAAATGTTGGAAGACCTAAAAAACATATCTCATAAATTCGTAGTAAGTGGTGCTGTGTCTTCAGTTACTACACAAAAAACGCTTAAAAATAGCCTTAATCTTGATTTATCTGCACGAAAAACAGTGCTAAATCTTGATTGCATGTTGAAACAAAAAGGAAGCGGAAATATATTTGATACAGGCGTAAATTTCGCAGGTTTTGATATAACAGATGAGGATTATCAAGATTTCTTGAAAAATGCTGACTTTATAGCATCCGCTTGTTTATCTGAGATAGTGCCTCTTGAAACTAAGAAATATAGAGTTCTAGTCAAAAGTGGATTGTTGCTCCGAAAGTTCTATTCTGATGTAAAGGCTATAGCTTATGAAGAAAAATCATCTTTATTAGCTGGGAAGCTAAACACAAGTATTTTTAAGGAGAATATAAACATAAATGAGTGTAATGATTATGAAACTTTTACCACATACATTCCTTTTGACGATGAAGGGATAATCCGAAATAAAGAACTTATTATAGTAGAAAATGGCATTCTGAAAAACATCCAATATGATAAACTGAGAGCAAAAAAATATGGTAAAACTACCACAGGAAATGGATTTAGAGAGTATAATACAAACACTTATATCTCTTCTGGTCCTTTTAGATTTTTAGGTGTCGACCAAAAGATATCAGACTTAATCTCAAATGATTTAGTAGTGATCCCTTATATATCAAGCGGTGGTGATTATCTGCCGAATGGAAATTTTTCAGGACCTATTCAGATGGCTTTTGTCTTTAAAAATGGTAAATTCATAGGCAAAGCACCACAAATTACTCTGACTGGAAACTATTTAGAATGCTTTAATACAGACTTTATATCTCTTGGATGTAATGATCTTTGGAAAACTATAGAAGATGAAACTTTTGTCTATTGTGATATGATGGTCAATGTAAATTAGCTTATCAATGTATGTTGAAATCACCGGGGTAATATGGACTCGAAAATAAACAAACTGGTAAATAATACTGAAACACATCTCACATCTTGTTGTTGGTATGTTGTGAATGTAAAAAATAAATTTTAAAGAGGTAGAAAAATGGAGAAAATAAGAATTTTTGATATACCTGAAAACAAAATGGTTTCTTCAGGCTTTTGTAAACTATGTTTATTGTGGATAATTTTGTTTACCATGATTGCCTGTAGCCAAGCGAATCAGCTTGCGAGAGGTGAAAAATCAACTTTAGAACCTGATACTCGCACAGAAGAAACAACATCTGAATACTTTATAAATAAGGGAGGAGTGGTGTATGACTTTTCTTTTGTATATCTTGCTCTGGAGTATATAGAAACAGGTGATGCCAGTATATTAGATGAAATAGCAGAGCTTGATGCTACTACTCATGTTCTTAATCATGCTAATCAATTTGGCTATGATGTGCCGACGGATTCCAGAATTGAGCTGGTAACAAATTTATTGTCTCCAATTGGGGAGCATAGAGAAAATCTGGATTTCTATAAAAGAAACTTAACCTTTGCTAAGGAACATATCGCAGAACCCGATGTTGCTCAGAGGATAGCTTTAGAATACTTACCAGAGGATTTTAGCTTTTCAGGTTCATTGTTTATGACCATTGGATATGATTTAGGTGTGGCTTTTGGTAATAATTCCAGTTTGAATTTAGCTCATCCATATTATATACAAAACATGCAGGAATTGAAATATTACGCTATTCACGAGCTACATCATGCTGGTTTTGTGATGCTGAAAAATGGATTTATGCCATCGCTGGATATATCGACTTATGAGGAAATGGCTAATGTGATAGAATATCTAACACATTTAGAAGGGATGGGAACTTTTGCACCTCTTGAAATAAGATCAGAAGAAAATGCTCTGGATATCGATAATGACTATATCTCGCTACAAGATTCAGAACTAATGGTTGAGCTTGAAAGAGAATTTTTCGAGATATATTTTCATTTTAAGAATAACCCTGATGAATGGGTAACAGATGCGGATTGGGAAAAGATTTATATCCTTGCTGACGGTAAACGATTGTGGTATATAGTTGGAGCGTATATGGCAAAAACTATAGATATGAAACTGGGAAGAGAAAAGTTGGTTAACCTGATTGCAGAGCCTTCGGTAGAGTTTATAAATGCTTACTTGAGCACTAAATAAGTGAGACAGCAAAAATAATGTATACAGACAAAATCACCATAAAAAAAACTGACGAGACAGATTTGACTAATGTTTTGATACAAGATTATCAAGAGACCAAAGAAAATGATTGACAAAAAACCTGTCTTTAAAATAATGGATTGTATGAATTATTTTTTATGGAGTATGAAATGAAGAAAATAAGGCTTTATCTGGATACATCGGTGATTAGTCACCTTGAGTCACCTGAAACACCAGATAAAATGCAGGAAACTTTGACTTTATGGGAAGATATAAAGGCAGGGAAATATGAGATAGTTTTATCTTATGTCGTTTTTGATGAATTGGACAAGTGCTTTCAACCCAAAAGGAGAAACTTGTATAATCTATTAAATGAAATAAAATATTCAAGCATAGAAAATACAGATGATATAGATAAAATTGCTGACCAAATAATTCAGATGGATATTCTAAAACAAAAGTCAATAGATGATGCCACACATATCGCATGTGCAATAGTTAATGATTGTGATTTTATAGTTTCGTGGAATTTCAAGCATATGGTAAACCCTAAAACAATAAGTGGTGTAAGAAGTATTTCAAATATCTATAGATATAGAAATATTGAGATAGTTTCACCACAAATGTTAATAAATCAGGAGGATTAAAATGCCAGAACTAAAAATTAGTCCTAACTTTACAATAGAGGATATTCACAAAATTCGTGAATATAACTACGAAATAACAAAAAATATGTCCAAAGAAGAGAGAAGGTCATACTACAAAGCAGGGGCAGAAAGAGCATTTAAAGAAATGGAAGAACTTAAAAAAGAGAAGAAGAATTGAAATAGGAAGAAGTAAAAAAACAAATGGAACCAAAACTCGAAATAAGTCCAGATTTTACGCTTGGAGACATTCGCAAAATTCGTGACTACAATTACGAAATGACAAAAAACATGAATGCAGAAGAAAAAAGGGCATACTACAAAAAAGAAGCCGATAGTGGAATAAAAGAATTTGAAAAATTTAAGGCTAAAAAAAGAGCTACGGTTTTGCCCTGAAGATTTTCTAATTATGTTTGAACCTTCCGAAAACAAGATAGAAAAGATGGTATCACAAATTGTGATACCATCAAAAAAGTTTTTTTAGTTGGTTCAAAACCTTATGTATTTACCAAGCAAGGAAAAAATAAATGTTTCAATATAACAAAGACTTTAGTTACGAAGAAAAACTATCTGAAGGATTAATCCCTAACTCCGCAAAAAATTACCCCGTCTAATACAATTTTATCTCCTATTAACATTTTTTTATCGATAAGGCGATAATTTATACATTTTTTTGTAACATAACTATACTTTTGTGGTTTTA
>WRLO01000124.1 GCA_009777575.1 Candidatus Cloacimonadota bacterium | reverse complement strand
TAAATACCTCACTATATATGACAATTATACTTGATATAACTAATATACCATATATTCGTTACAGAAAAATGTTGCTATTTATAGAATAATTTGTTTATATGACAATTATAAGAGAAAAATTTAGGTTATATAATGGTAAATTGGACTGAGGCGAGCTCCGCCACTACAATCACAAACTACCGAAAGTTGACACATATTGAAAACAACTCCCCCCCCCTTAGTCTTCCTTACTGAAGGGTGAGGTTTCCATATAGTGACAAGTAAAACCTATTATGTAACAGCCTCTATTTATAAAAAAAAATTAAAAATAAAAAAAATTCCAACGGAAAAACTTTTTTTTACACTATTATATATATAAAAACTAATTTTTTAATAGGAGATAACATGAAAAAACTATTGTTAGTTATTTTCACAATGTGCATGATAATAGGGGTATTATCATCTCAAGTAACAGATTTCCCTTTTACTGAGGGATTTGAGGGTGCCTTATTCCCACCAATAGGTTGGACTGTTTTAGGCGGAGACGATGCTGGCGGTAACTGGGCTCGTGAAGCATTTTCACAAATTTCTGGTGATGCGTCTGCTATGTCTTACAATTACACTATGTTTGGAGGACTTGTTAATCCAGACAACTATTTAGTCGCACCTGCTTTAGTCATACCAGAGGGCGCAGGAGCTGAATTAAACTGGAAAGAAAATCGAGTCAATGCAAACCAAACTTATTCGATATTAATTTCCACTACCACGCCCACTATAGCGGCTTTTGAAGAAATATGGACAGGAACTTCCACGCTACAAGGTCCTGACTTTTATTCTGGAAACCTTGATTTAACTGAATATGCGGGGGAAACTATTTATTTAGCCTTTAGACATCATAGTTCGACCAATGCACCTATGTTTGGTATGGCAGCCTTAGTTTTAGACGATATTGAAGTTTCACTTATAGTAGATCATGACCTTGTAGCTCAATCAATCTCAGGTCCTGCAAACGGTCAAATGGACACAGCTGTTGATTTTACCATCAATGTTTCAAACAATGGTTTGTTCCCTGCTTCAAACTACACGGTAAAATTGATGAGCGAGGGCGAATATATGGATATAGAGCTTGATTCTATTCAAGGTATTACTCTCGGTGTTGGAGAAAATCATGATTTTGTTCTATCTTGGACGCCTGACACAATAGGAAACTATGCTTTGTTTGGTTATGTTGATTATCCAGATGATCTTTCTCAGGGCAACAACAAATCTCCAATACACGATTTTATGGTATCTCCAGCATCAATCGTTTCTGTTTATGTTGGTAACCAAAACGCTGGTTTCTTGGTTCAAGGTCCTTATCAGATGAACCAAATGTCTACATTGCATCAAACTATCTATCTTGAAAGCCAATTACAAGGCGCTTCTGGTCTTCTGACACATGTAACCTATAGATTTAGAGGACATGGCGATGTAGCACCAGACAATATTTATAGACTTTATGTTGGAACTACTGAACTAAATGATTTTGGAGAGTTTGAAGAAGGAACGAATGGTCCCTGGATACCTCTCAGTAATTTTACTATGGTGCATGAAAATGAACTTCCTTTGTCAGCCCCAGGCGAAAGAGATGTAAACATTGTTTTTGATACTCCTTTTTCATATACTGGTGGAAACATTGTCATTATGACTCAAAGAGGCGAAGTTGACTGGGGTCCACAATTCAATATTGCCAATGTTTGGCAAACTACTCCCGTTTCAGGAAATACGCCTTCGATTGGTTATGGTGGTGGTTTTGTAGCAAATCCAGCCTCTCCGGGTGCGCATTATGCAACTGCTCATCCTCGTAGACCCAACATCACTTTCCATTTTCTTACTGGAGATACCGGAACGCTGCAAGGGCAAGTTACCTACAATGGTGAACCTCTCGAAGATGTAGAGATACTTCTAAATGGGACTCCAAGAAAAGTTTACACAGACTTTGAAGGCAATTTTACCATGACTCATGTTCCAGAAGGATCTGTCAGTATCACTGTTTCAAGATTCATGTATGTTACCCAAGTAATAGATATAAACATCATACCTGACGAAATCAATACCATAAATATTGAAATGCAGGTTGTTTCACATGATTTTCACGCTGTTTCACTTACAGGACCCAACATGCCAAGCGAAAACCAACCAGCAAACTACCTACTCACAGTCAGAAATGATGGTGGTGTTCCTGCTATTGACTATGAAGTGAGATTGATGCAGGTTGTAAATCAAGGGGATGACATTGTTCTTGATTCTACTATGGGTGTATTTTTGCCTTCCAATGGCATTCATACATTTATACTACAATGGACCCCACCTTCACAAGATATTGTTCAAGTTTATGGTCATGTAATATATGATTTATGCCCCAATATCGAAAATCACTCTACTAATACTATCACTGTTACTCCGCAACCTTTTGGGACTGCGATAGCCTATATTGGAGATACAAATAGTACTCATTATCAAAACAACCCCCATGTAGCTTTCAATCTACCGACAAGTATTTCACAACAGATATATCGTCCCGAAGAAATTTCTTTGAACGGTGCTATTACTGAAATCACTTATAGATTCAGAGCTGCTGGTGACATCCCCGGTCCAGCATGGGTAAAATTTTATGCTACTATCACAGATATGGATGAATTTCCAAGAGATATAGACAATGATTTTGTCAGTTCAGCTTGGTATCCTTATGACGAAATGACTCTGATTTTTGATGGATATATAGATGTAACAGGTTATGGGGAAAAAGACATTGTTCTTCAGTTGATAGAACCTTTCCCTTATTATGGAGGAAATCTACTTATAGCTTCTTATTCTCCAATCGATTATGCCAGATGGTATAGTATGGCTAATAGCTGGCAACAAACAACTTTTACCGGACAAAATAAATCTATCAGAAATATAGATTTTGACCACATAGATTTTGACAATCTATTCCCCGGTTTTGTTACTGAGTATATACCAAACACTAAATTTACTTTTCAAACTGCTGGACTCGGCGGTCTATCAGGTGTCGTTACTCACAATGCTTTACCAATTTCAGGGGCTGAAATCAGCGTTGAAGGTTCTAATATAAGAAGAATAACAGGTGATGATGGAACTTTTGATTTTCCATTTCTACCTGTAGGATTCGTCACAATCCATGTAAAAGCACAGGGCTTCCAGGATATAGAAAGACATGTCTCTATCATTGAAGATGAAACGGTAGAAGAAAATATTTCTATGACCCCTAGACCCACTGTAAATGTTTCTGGAACTGTTATTGCTTCAGATACTGGAGTAGGACTAGCTGGGGGCTTGATTTCACTTACTGGATATGCAGATTATGAACAGATTTACACAAATGCACAAGGGCAGTTTACAATTCCTGCTGTTTTTGCAAACATGGATTATATTCTCTCTATTTCAAGAGATGGATACATAACACATACACAATCATTAGAAGTTGGCGTTACTGACCTTACAATACCAGCAATCACTCTCATTGAAAGACCTCTGAGACCAAGAAATGTGATAGCAACTTCTACTGATTCTGAAGTTTTACTTTCTTGGGAAGCACCTGGTGAAAATGAAATCCGTATCTCACAAGGCGTTCAAGACTGGGGTATAGATGGAATAGGAACTGGAAGTGTGATAGATTTTTCAGTTGCTCATAGATTCACTCAAGCACAACTTTCTGCACTCGGAGTTCAGAATGGTGATTTGACAAGAGTTTCAATTTTTATTGGCGAAAGATATGCTACTTATACAATCAAAGTCTGGACTGGTGGCTCCGATAATCCTTTAAATGCTGGAACTTTGATTTATGAAGGTCCAGAAATTCCCGGCACAGATATCACAATGTATAGGTGGAATGACTTTGATTTGTTTGCTCCTATCGCTATACCAGCTGAGGGCGAATTATGGATTGGGTATCAAATAAAAGCTCAAACAGGCTTCCCAGCTGGTATAGATGAAGGACCTGAAAACAACGGGTTTGGCAATCTATTGTTTATTGAAGGTGAATGGAACACGCTATATGGAATTAATCCTAATTTTTATGCCAATAATTTTATGATTAGAGGTTATGTAACATCTGCAGAAGGATTGGGTAACAGACGAAATTCTGTCATCCTGTCAGCTTCTGAAAGTCAAGAAATATCGCCTGCATCAACCAAATCAATCACACCTAGCTGGCAAAATGCCAACAAAACACCTATCATCAGAGGTTCAAACGGAGAATGGAATACCTTTATGAACACTATGTCCGATAGTAGCTCCTCTATTTTGGTCGAGACAAAGGATGATAGAGCTTTTGAGAACTACCGTATTTTTAGAGTTCCTTTGAACAGTATGTTTGATGAAAGCACCTGGATACCTATTGCTGATGGTATTACTGGTTACAACTATACTGACGGAACTTGGAATGAGATACCAACTGGCGAATTTAAATATGTTGTCCAGTCAGTTTATACAAACGACAATGTATCAAACCCAGCTTTTTCAAATACTATTTGGAAAAATATGTTATCAATGATGGATTTGGTTATAAACACTTATGATAGCGGTGTAGTGAATGGAGCTGTTGTTCGACTTGTTAATAACAACGGTAATCCTGAACATATCTATCAGCAAACAGCTACCCAAAACCGAGTTGTTTTCCCACAGGTTTGGCATGGAAATTACACTCTCTCAGTTGAATTGCAAGGTTACCAAAGAATCGAAAGAAGAAATCTAAATATCTTTGATACTTTCAATTATGAAGTTTCTCTGCAAGCTACTTTCACTATGTTTAAAGAAAATTTCGATACAGGAGGTTTTCCTCCAACTGATTGGTCACTTATTGATGCTGATGGTGACGGACATAATTGGTTGCTTTTGACTGATTTCCCTGGTGAATCTCATACACCTCCTTATTTCGCAGTTTCTTTTACTAACAACGGTTATGAAATAATGAGTCCAGACAATTTTCTTGTTATGCACCCTTTAGATTTACCTGAAAATAGCGATGTGAACCTTCAGTATTATATCACCACGGCTAGTCCCGATTACCCTAGGGAAACTTATTCTGTTGTGGTCTCAAATTCACCTTCTATTGTAAGTGGTTTTGTCACTATCTTTACAGAGACCCTAACTGCCGCAAATGCCAATTGGCAAGTCAGAAATATTGATCTTTCTGATTATGCAGGGCAAAGAGTTTATGTAGCTTTTAGACATTTTAATTCTTACAACAACAACGCTATAGGTCTTGATACGATTGAATTGACTTATGGTGATAGAGTTCTTGATGATCGCGAAAATGTAACTTTGCCGACCCTGAATGCTCTAAAAGGAAATTATCCAAATCCTTTCAATCCAACGACTACAATAGCCTTTGACATTGCTCTACCCGGCAATGTAAGGATAGATATTTTCAATATCCGTGGTCAAAGAGTGAAAACTGTATCAAATGAACATTTTGGAGCAGGCTCACACAGAGTTGAATGGAATGGCACAGATGAAAATGATCGCAGTGTCGGTAGTGGGATATACTTCTATCGCATGGTCAGCGGTGATTTCACTGATGTGAAGCGGATGGTGTTGTTGAAATAGATTTTCTGGAACACAGATTTTCGTTGATTTTCAAGTGTTTTAAAAGAAATTATTTGATGTGAGAGGGAGTGCAAGCTCCCTCTTTTCTGTATATGAGGCTTTCGTATAATATGTATTACTTGTCATTCCGAGAGCAGCGAGGAATCTTAAGGCCTTTAACTTCGTTCAAGGTGACATAGGGGGGGGCATGGTGACAAACCATTTTGGTTCTTCTTTGAATATTCCAGAGGAATAATGGCTTGGTAGAAAGCGATTACCAGAATATAGGTTATATCCTGTAGGGATAATGCTTTACTATAATAGCGTAGGGGCGTAATGCTTACGCCAAATAAAATTGAATTAATTCCCGCCTCGTAGGGAACACATGTATGCGTTCCGCCGCGTAATGCTTACGCCAGAAAAAATTGAATTAATTCCCGCCTCGTAGGGAACACATGTATGCGTTCCGCCGCGTAATGCTTACGCCAAATAAAATTGAATTAATTCCCGCCTCGTAGGGAACACATGTATGCGTTCCGCCGCGTATTGCTTACGCCAAATAAAATTGAATTAATTCCCGCCTCGTAGGGAACACATGTATGCGTTCCGCCGCGTAATGCTTACGCCAGAAAAAATTGAATTAATTCCCTACCTTAAACAAATTGAGGTTTATGCAATAAACCACTACGGAGGGAAAATTGGTGAAATCTGTAATGTGGCTTTCATATTTTGAGAAAATCTCAAACCGAAAGCATCCGTTACAATAAAATGATTGCAAACCATGGTATTTATCTAAAATAAATTAGATAAAACCATATTTAAGAAAAATTTAAAGGAGATTTAAATGACTTTAAAAAGACATTTACTAACAATCCTATTATTAGGACTAATAGGATGCTTTTTAGGACAGACCTTGATTGCTGAAACTTTAGCAGAAGCACCATCGAATTTCTATGATGAAGATGCAGGGTCAGAAGAAAATCCGTTTTTGATAGCGAACCTCGCCAATCTGAGGTGGCTGTCTGAAACACGAGATGTTTGGAGAGAGCCTAATGTAACAGGAAATGACAATTACCTTGGATATCATTTTCTTCAAACTGCAGACATTGATACAGCCGAAACAAGATATTGGCAAGATGGTCGCGGTTTCCATCCGATAGAGTTCTCTCCGAAAAGTATATTAATAAAATTTTACCTTACACATGCCGAAGGTATGTGAAGCTAGGTAGAAAATGATGTAAAACCACAAAACCGCATCCCGTAGGGATGCAACCAATCAATTGGCATTCGTAGGGAACGCATGTATGAGCCCGCTCCTGAAAGTCCTTTTTTATATAATTCTTAAAATAACATTAATTTCATAAAAATCATAG
>WRLO01000123.1 GCA_009777575.1 Candidatus Cloacimonadota bacterium | reverse complement strand
TTTTTGGTTTTTTTCTTTTTCTACCCCAACCCAAAGAGCAAATTCTCCCCCCCCCCCCGAAAATCCGCATGAAATAAGGCTTTGCGGCATATTACCCCATTCGCATCGAGGGCAAAATCCGTCCTTGCGAGGTCTCTTCTGTCGTCATTGCGAGATTCCCCTAAAATACCTCCCCCCGAAGCGATCACACGAAGCAATCTCCGTGTCACTACCCCTTCCGTCGTTGCGAGGTCCCTCCCTTGAATTTCCTCCCGAAGCAATCTCCGTGTCACTACCCCTTTCGTCGTTGCAAGGTCCCTCCCTTGAATTTCCTCCCGAAGCAATCTCCGTGTCACTACCCCTTCCGTCGTTGCGAGATCCCTCCCTTGAATTTCCTCCCGAAGCAATCTTCGTGTCACTACCCCTTCCGTCGTTGCGAGGTCCCTCCCTTGAATTTCCTCCCGAAGCAATCTTCGTGTCACTACCCCTTTCGTCGTTGCGAGGTCCCTCCCTTGAATTTCCTCCCGAAACAATCTCCGTGACACTACCCCTTCCGTCGTTGCGAGGTCCCTCCCTTGTATTTCCTCCCGAAGCAATCTCCGTGTCACTACCCCTTCCGTCGTTGCGAGGTCCCTCCCTTGAATTTCCTCCCGAAGCAATCTCCGTGACACTACCCCTTCCGTCGTTGCGAGGTCCCTCCCTTGAATTTCCTCACGAAGCAATCTCCGTGTCACTACCCCTTCCGACGTTGCGAGGTCCCTCCCTTGAATCTCCTCACGAAGCAATCTCCGTGTCACTACCCCTTCCGTCGTTGCGAGGTCCCTCCCTTGAAGCTCCTCCCGAAGCAATCTCCGTGTCACTACCCCTTCCGTCGTTGCGAGGTCCCTCCCTTGAATCTCCTCACGAAGCAATCTCCGTGTCACTACCCCTTCCGTCGTTGCGAGGTCCCTCCCTTGAATTTCCTCCCGAAGCAATCTCCTTACCCAAAACCTATCCCGTAGGGATCCAAGCTTTAGAAAATAGCATACCTCAATCCCTCTTCATTCCCTCAAAAACCACGCCCTCGCTAAATCATTTTTTAATAAAAAATGATTTAGCGAGGGCGTGCTTTGTGAGGGGGAAAAATGGGTGTAGATTCAATGATTTTCTACCAAGCCTAAATTCCTACGGAATAAACACAAGTAGAAAATACAATATCTATTCAGTTAAAAATAATGCTTCGGCAGAAAAAAAAGCCACCCCAACGCTATCTTATTCCGATCAACCAAAAAATTCAAATAAAAAATATAATAGGAGCATATTATGCTAAGATTTAAGAACACAACAAGGAAATACCTTGTGAACATCATTACTATCATTGTTTTGGGAGGTATTTTTGTGGCTTGCTCAATACATTGGAGAAGACCTTCTCGGGCAGGAGAAAAGATAATAGGGATAATAGAAACAACATTCGAATATCAAGATCCTGGAAATATTTTTTATGATACAGCTCCAATAAGAAAAAAAGCTTATAATGAGTTATCATCAAAAGCTAATGATATCTATGATGAACCTGTTTATATCCTAAATATGCGAATCAAATTTGATGGATTTATTAATAGAAAGTTACAGATTTATCAATACATTGCCTTTGGTATTGTTACCGAAATACCAATAATTCAAACTCCTGAAGATATATCACGAATCGAATTAATGTCTCTAATTCGTAGAGAGCGTGCAGAAATAGAACATATTCCTATAGAGGAAGTCGTGATTGATGAAGCAGAAATTAATGCAGAGATTGTTGCAATAGAAGCAGCATTAAAAAGAGCAGTAGCTGAAGCATTTTCTGAAATTTCAAAAGAAGAAAGAATAGCTATTGTTCAGTTCTCTGTTGAAGAAGAAAATGAGCCTTTCAGACCTTATATCCTTGGAGAAATTGAATACCTTCTGTGGTCAGAAGGTTACCGTGCAATTGTTGATAGAATGGCAATAGAAGTAATTTTGAAAGAGCAGAATTTCCAATATAGTGGCTATGTCGATGATGATACAGCTATAAATCTTGGTAGACTTGTAGGAGCAAAATATATTGTCATCAGTAGCATTGATGGTGAAAGATCTCTTCGCAGATTAAGGCTTCGTATATTGGATGTAGAAACTGGTGTGGTTTCAGGAGTGGCATCAGAAAGGGTTTAGAAAGAAAAAAAATTATATCATTTCCAAAAATAATAACCGCCCTTGCAAGGAACTAATACTAATCCTCATTTAGAAAGTAAGGTCAGATTTCCATCTGACGATTGATATATATACTCGAACTAGAAAGTTCGAGCTACATTTTAAATGAGGATTAGTATAAGCAATCTATTCCTTATTATTGCAAAAATATATAAGCTAAAAATGCAATACAATGTTTTTATTTGACAAAATAACTATATTTAAAAATTTGTATTTTGTAATATAATAAGGAGTAGAGCATGGAACATTTCAATACAGCAGGACCTGTAAATCAGCCTGAAGCATACAAAATAGACCCTTTAACCCGCTGGAATACAGAAGAAATTTTAGGACTGATACAAGAAAATTTGGCAGAGTCTCATATCTCTTGGACCTACCTTGCAAAAATGGACAACCAGAAGGAATATGGAAAATAGAGTTATATCTGCCAGCGCTGGCACAGGCAAAACCCACCGATTAGCTATCGAGTATATAGCAATAATATTAAAAAATCTGCATTCACCCGACAATCCTGACATGCCAGTCATAAAACATCAAAAAGATTTTCTTTTTGAAAGAATATTAGTAGTCACTTTTACTCGAAAAGCAGCTGCTGAGATAAGGAATAAAATATTTTCTCTACTTGATAAAATTTTAATAGATAGAGAGCATAACATTATCGAACAGCTCGAAAAAAGCATTGGTTTTGTTATAAATGAAGAAATTTTATCCAAGCTCGAGAAAATCAGTGTAAAAATTAAGACGCATAAAGATAAAATTAGAATTTCTACGATAGATTCTCTGATAAATCAAGTATTTAAAACTATGATCGCACCGATAATGAAACTCACCCATTATACTATCGATGAAAAAGCAAATTTTGAAATCTGGGAGCAGATATTTGATGATCTTGTTAACGAAGAAAATATATCTGTCTTGAAAGCCTTAAACCATAAGAACCCTCAAAAAAACATAGAAAATTTAGGAGAGATATTTAAAATATTAATCGAAGAAAGATGGATATACTCCTTTATCAAAGAGAATGAATTAAAGCAAAGTGAAAAGCTGGAGAAAGGACATTCTGTGTCTATCGAAGATTTCCAAAAGATATTTATGGAATATTGTCATTGGTTAAATAATGTTGTCTTGCAAAAATTGTCGGAAGATAAAAAAAACCGTATTTTTAGTGATTTTTTTAACAAAGTAGTATCCGATGTCTATGGTATAGAGAAAAAACTCGTGAATGAGGAAAATTTCATTAAATTGAGCGATAAATTTATAGAAAGCGAAATGTTTAATCTAAATAAACAAAGAGTAAAAAACATCTGTGATAATGATTCTATAAAACTTTTTAGTGGAACTTTGATAAAAATAAAACCTGAAATAAGTATAAATGAGGTTAAACAGGCATTTTTGAGATTTGTATACTATGAATATGTTTTAAAAGAATATTCACAAATACTTGATTTATGGGATGTTGTCCTTACAAAATATGATAAGATAAAACAAAAAACAGGTATTTTATCCTATTCAGATATATCGTGGTATACATACCATTATCTTTATAATCCTGAATATTCTATGATAGATAAAGATAGAATGATAGTTGAGAACTTGTTTTATGAATTTTTAGCGGTTCGAAATCAGTATTTATTGATAGATGAATTTCAAGATACATCGCTGATGCAGTTTATGATATTAGCTCCAATGATAAATGAATTGTCGTCAGGTGAGTCGATATACAATGATACAGCTGTGATAGTAGTCGGAGATGAAAAACAATCGATATACGGCTGGCGTGGAGGAGTAAGAGAGCTTTTGAGGTATATGCAGAAGTTTCTGAGAGTTGAGGATGAGACATTGAAGACATGTTATCGCTCTGTGCCAGTTATTGTAGATTTCATCAATGATTTATTCAGCAATTTATCTATACAAAATTGGTTTTACCCTGAGGGTATCATATCTGCGAATAAAGAGGAAAATGGTGCTGTTAATAATATGTTTTATGAAATATCTGAGGATTCAAAGGAGAAAGAATATTTTGATTTTGTCGAACTGTTAGTTAAACCAGCCTGGAGCAACAGTTCTCTAAATATCTCTAAAATTGAAGATACTAGTGAAAAAATCAATCAAAGCAAAATAGGAGAAACTGCTATACTCGCTAGGACAAACGAAGAATTAGAGATGATAGCCAGTATCTTGACTGCAAACAATATTCCATTTATTAAAGAATCCTCACGGTCTATCTTTGATCATAAATTAGCAAAAGCTATACTGAACCTTTTGAGATATATTCAATATCTTGATTATAATGCTCTTTTGAGGTTTTTAAGGTCTGATGTTGTGCTTTTAGATAGTCAAGAATTGAAAAATATTGCGGTATCTATAAGTAAAATGGCTAATAAGGAAACACTGCTAACAGAGGGAAGAACTGATTCCCCCCCCTGCTCCCCCACATTTATGGGGGGGGCAGGGGGGGGATTAGAAAATATAAGCCTGATAGAATGTAAAAATAGTATTCATTTATCCAAAATAAATGATATTTATAAAAAATATCATTCTTCAAAGGAGATAAATAAATTATATAAAAATCCTCTTATTTTGAGTAAACTTATCGTTGATGCTTTTCAATTTACTGATATTTTTAATAACGAAATAGATATAAAAAATCTTAATTCTTTTATGAGTATAATATCAGATTTTCTAAATGATTCTGAAGGTTTTACTGCCGATTTAGAAGGATTTCTAAGATATTCAGAGCTTGGAAGTCAAAAAAGTAATAAAAAACAATTGTCATCACAAGAGAAAAACGCCATTCAGTTATTAACCATACACAAGTCTAAAGGATTGGGCTTTGATACAGTATTTTTGTTTTATGATTCCCAATCAAAGAGACCATCTTTTTCTGATTTTGAAATTGATTATACTGTTGATTTTCAGGGTTTTAACAGTTTAAGCAATGTATTTTTGGGTTTGAATTATAAACAAGTTTTAAAAGATTTATTTTATGAAGAATATGCAAAAATTCAAGAAAATAAAGATATGGAAGAGATTAACAACGCTTATGTTGCCTTGACAAGAGCAAAAACAAATCTAGTAGTTTTTTGGCTTTATAAAGAAAAAGAATTACTTGATGGTAAAAATATTAAATCTATGATATGCTCGAAAGCAAAGGAAGCAACTGAAAAAAAAGCTCATGTTTATAAAAATGTTGATCTCATAAAAATTAGTGGAATAACAGATAATAGTGAAAAGCATTCTACACAAAATTTAAAAGATTATTTTGATATTGAGAATAAATGCTTGAAATTAGTTATTAATAGCAAAATAAAAGAAACAAAAGAAATATTGATCGATATAAATCAATCCAACTATCAACAAACAATATTACCATTAAAAACAATATTCCTAACCCAAAAAAGCAAGCTGTATGGTAGTGCTGCTCATATCTATCTCTCCTTTCTCAAATATGATTTGCCTGAAGAACATAGAATTGCTTTTATGCAGACTAAGAGGTTGTATGGAAATATCTTAACAACATCCGAAATTAACGAATTAGTTTTAAAAATAAAAACTTTCATACATCAAAATCAGGATTTATTTAGTAAAAAATGGGATAAAATCTTTAATGAATTTTCAATTTATAACGATGAAAAAAAACTCTCAAGAATTGACAGATTAATGATTAACTCTGAAGAAAAGAAAATATTGATAGTGGATTATAAAACAGGACAGATCAGCAACGAAGGGCAGATAGAGTATTACAAAAAATTAATCAAGCAACTTCTTATTGTTGAAGATGAAAAGTATAAAATAGAGACAAAATTTGTGGTTTTATAAGTAATTTTCTTTTTAAACCAATCATTGATTATCCATTGTCCGATACAAAGGGAGGCAACACAAATCAATTGACAAAAAACACATCATAAATAAATTTGTTATTTATAATTTATAATTTATAATTTATAATTTATAATTTGTAATTTATAATTTGTAAGGAGTATACATGAAACATTTCAATACAGCTGGACCAGTAAACCAGCCCGATGCCTACAAAATAGACCCTTTGACTCGTTGGGACACGGAGGAAATAATCAATCTAATTCAAGAAAAGAAATACTTCATCCTTCATGCTCCAAGGCAGACCGGTAAAACAAGCTGTCTATTAGCATTAAGGGATTATTTAAACAATGAAGGTCAATATTTTGCAATTTATGTAAATTTTGAAGTCGGACAAGCCTGGAGACACAATGTAAAGAAGGCGACAGATGAGTTTGTGCAGGAGATATTAGGTAGATTTCAAGATATATTAAAAGATGATTTCCCCTTTCATGAGTCAATAGCCTATTATAAAAATTTAGCAACCGAAAACGGATTAAGTGATATGCTTAGATATTTATCAAATCTCATTAAAAAGCCTATAGTAATGTTTATCGATGAAATAGACTCTCTGATAGGTGATACACTCCTTTCTGTTTTGCGACAACTACGCGCTGGTTATGACAAAAGACCCGATAATTTTCCGTCTACTATTATCCTTTGCGGTGTGCGAGATATAAAAGACTATCGCATCCATACCAGCAATCAAGAAATCATAACTGGTGGAAGTGCCTTTAACATAAAAACCGAATCACTCAGACTGGGAAATTTTTCCAAAGAAGAAGTGATAGAGCTTTATAATCAACATACTACCGAAACAGGACAAAAATTTGCCGAAGAATGTTTTGACCTTGTGATGAAATACACGGATGGGCAGCCTTGGCTCGTTAATGCTCTTGCGCGTGAGG
>WRLO01000122.1 GCA_009777575.1 Candidatus Cloacimonadota bacterium | reverse complement strand
AAAATATTGTATAAAATATAGTTTTTTGCTACAAATATCGATAATATTCGTTTGTATGCTATGATTTTTATGAAATTAATGTTATTTTAAGAATTATATAAAAAAGGACTTTCAGGAGCGGGCTCATTTATGCGGCCGTTCAAGAGACTTTGAGCTTACGAAAAGGCTCGCAGAATTACTATCTACCGTCTGCAAGACATTATTTATTAGGGGGGATATTCAATAATCAAATTCCAAAAAAAAATCTGCGTCCTCAACATATTTATAATTTATAATTTATAATTTATAATTTATAATGTGTTAAATAATAAAAAATCTCAAAAATCTATTGACACAAAACTTTATCTCAAAATAATGGCACGAAAGTTCATTTTCATGATTAAATAGGAGGGTAAAAAATGTCATGTAAAGAAAAAATAATTAGTTTAGAAAAATATATTTTTCATAAAACTGAAGGTCGATTTGAGAACAAAAAAATTGTTTTCACAAATGGTTGTTTTGATATCTTACATTCTGGACATGTTTTATATCTTGAAGAAGCAAGAAATTTAGGAGACAAATTGATTTTAGGGTTGAACTCAGACAATTCTGTTAAAAGGTTAAAAGGAGAGGATAGACCTATTAATTCAGAGCAGGATAGAGCTATAGTGCTTTCTGCTTTAAGCTTTGTTGATTTTGTTATTATTTTTGAGGAAGACACTCCTTTTGAGCTGATCCAAAAAATACAACCAGATGTATTAGTCAAAGGTGGAGATTGGCCAATAGAACAGATTATAGGATATGATATAGTTTTAAAGAAAGGTGGTGAGGTAAAAAGCCTAATGTTTAAAGATGGAATATCGACAACAAAAATCATAAAAAAGATAACACGAAAATAGACCCATTATTCCCCCCAAAATAAATACGGGGGAAAGTCCACCCCCACATTTATAGGGGGAAAAGTTTGAAGTTATAAACAAGGAATCATAAGAAATATGGAAAAAGAAAATATAATAGAAACTGGGATTGTTAAATCTCAAAATGAAAACATCGTGGTAATAACAAGAGAAAATCCAGATGCTTGTAGATCATGTAAAGTCAAAGCAACTTGTAATACAAAACATGAAATAGACATTTTTTTAGAAACCCCAGAAAAATATGAAGTAGGTGAGATAGTTGAATTAATTATTCCTCCAAATACAAGAATTTTCTCTTCTTTTATAATATATATTGCCCCATTGATAATATTAATCATATCTTACATAATATCAATAGAAATTTTCAAATTTAATGACTCTATATCTATTTTTATTTCTTTTTTAAGCCTTATAATCTCATTTTTCTTGATAAAGTTAGTAAATTTGAAAGTAAAAAAAAATAATGATATTAAAATCATAAGAAAATAGACAAGGATATATGTTATGAAAAAAAAACTATTTATTTTAGACGGAACAGCTCTTGCATACAGAGCTCATTTTGCCTTTATTAAGAACCCTTTGATAAACACAAAAGGTCAGCACACTAGTGCTTTATATGGTATCATAAGCTCTTTTTTGAAGATTTATGATGATTTCAAACCAGAATACATAGCTATTGCCTTTGATTCAAAGGACAAAACTTTTCGACATGATCTATTTAGCGATTATAAAGCTAATAGGCCTCCCATGCCCGATGAACTCATTTCTCAGATGAGTGCGATGCACACCTTTTTTGGACTTGCAGGTGTTAAAGAGTTAACAATATCTGGTGTTGAAGCAGATGATTTGATTGGTTCATTATCAAAAAGATTTGAAAACACTTTCGATATTGTAATAGTTAGTGGTGATAAAGATTTTGCTCAGCTAGTAAACGAAAATATTTGCTTATATGACCCTAAAAACAACGAATTTTTAAAAGAAAATGATATTTTTACTAAATATGAAATAAAACCTTCACAATTTATCGATTATTTGTCATTAGTCGGAGATAGTTCGGATAATATCCCCGGAGCAAAAGGTATCGGTCCCAAAACTGCTGTAAAACTATTAAATACTTACGAAAACATTGATTTATTGTATGAAAAAATAGATAATCTATCAAATTGTAAAGAAAAAGAGAAGCTTCTAACCTCAAAAGAAAATGTGTTTTTATCAAAGATATTGGCTACCATAAAGACTGATATTGATTTGAAAGATATCAACGAGAACAATATATTTTTTGAATTTAAAAACCTCTTAAATGTTTTAGATTTCTTGGATAATTATGAACTTAGGAATTTAAAAAACAGCATTAAAAAGAGGCAAACTACTCAAGGTATTTTTGATATAGAGGAAATATCAGTAACTGATAAAAATGTAGAAAATAACGATTCTATTTCGTCAGAATCAAAAATAAAAAATGAAGAATCCGCTGAAATTAAAAATTTTACTTTGATACAAAACATTGATCATCTAAATTCTATCATCTGTGCTTGTAAATCCGAAATCATTGCTGTTGACACTGAAACTACATCAAAAAATAGTATGATTGCAGAACTGGTAGGTATATCTTTTTGTTTTTCAGAAAAAGAAGCTTTTTATATGCCTTTAGGGCATAGTTTTGCAGAAAATCTCAATACTGATGAAGTATTATCTGTCTTTAAAAACTTTTTAATAGGTAAAATCATCATCGGACACAACCTAAAATATGATATTCAAGTGCTGTATAGCTATGGATTTGAAATTGAAAAAATCATTTCGGATAAAACTAACTCAAATCTTTTCACAGATTGCAATATATTCGATACGATGTTAGCAGCTTATCTTCTTGACCCCGGTAAAAACGAATATAGTCTTGATGACTGCGCAAAGAGAGAACTTGGCTATGTTATGAAACCAATTTCAGATTTGATTGGTAAAGGTAAAAAACAGATCAGTTTTGCTATGGTAAATGTCCATGAAGCCTGTGAATATGCTGCTGAAGATGCTTGGATTACATATTGTTTATACAAAATATATGAAAAAAGACTGCTGGCATTAAATTTATATGATCTTTTTATTAATATAGAGATTCCTCTCATATTCACTCTCGCTTACATGGAAAAACAAGGGGTAAATATAGATGTTTTTGAGCTTAATAAGCTAAATGAAGAAGTTTCTAATCAAATTGAGGTTCTTATACAAAAAATCTACCAATCTGCAGGTGAAGTTTTCAATATAAACTCACCTCAACAATTAAGTCATATTTTGTTTGAAAAGCTAAAAATAGACCCCCTGAAAAAGATTAAAACTGGCTTTTCTACTGACATCGAAGTTCTTGAATCGCTTGCTGATAAACATGAAATAGCTCGCTTAATGATAGATTATAGGCATTTAACTAAGATGAAAAATACTTATATTGAGTCTTTACCAACTCTTGTAAACCCTCAAACTAAAAGAATTCACACTTCTTTCAATCAAACTATCACTTCGACTGGTAGGTTATCGAGTAGTAATCCAAACCTACAAAATATCCCAATAAAAACAGATTTAGGGAAAAAAATAAGGAATACTTTCACTACAAGCAACGATAAATTGATAATCTCAGCAGACTATTCACAAATTGAACTTCGTCTTTTAGCGATTCTCTCAAATGATGAATCCATGATAAATGCTTTCAAACAAGACATAGACATTCATACAAACACTGCAGCTAAAGTTTTTAAAAAAGATAAAGAAAATGTCGATAAAAATGAAAGACGAAAAGCTAAGGCTATAAATTTTGGAATAATCTATGGTATGGGAGCTAATTCTCTCTCTAAAGAGCTATCAATTGGCTTGGCAGAGGCAAAAGATTTTATCAATAATTATTTTAATCATTTCCCTACGATTCAATCTTTTATTGAAAATCAAAAAAGGAAAGCTCACCAAAATGGATATGTAGAAACAATTTATCATAGAAGGCTATATTTAAATGAAATAAATACTCAAAATCAAAGATTGGTTTCTGAAGCTGAAAGAATTGCAATAAATATGCCTATACAAGGCTCTGCTGCTGACATAATAAAAATTGCTATGATAAATATTTATCAGAAAATCAAAAATAGAAATGATCTTAAAATGCTGATTCAAGTCCATGATGAGCTTGTTTTTGAGGTAGAAAAAGAATCCCTGGCTGCTGCAATATCTCTGATTAGATCTGAGATGGAAAATGCTCTTTTATCAGAATATAGGAGTATTGTGCCTTTGGTAGTAGATATTGAATACAATCATAGCTGGGCTGGTAACGATTAACTCCTTTTTCAAATTTTAATTGACATTTTTGTCTTTTTTAAAATCTTTACACTAATAGATTTATTTTTGGAGTTTATATGACAGGTAGCGATACCAATATTGGGTCTAAGCAATCAAATAATGATAGACAAACTATGAATTCAAGACTCTTGCATGGCAATAGCTTATCTCATAACAAACCACCCCAACATGTTAATGACCCTTTAGTGATTCTAAATGGTGTTTATGCTGGAAAAGAAACCGCTTTTTCACTTAATGAGGAGGCTTTGAGCAAACATACTCTACTCATTGGTGGTACTGGTTGTGGAAAAACTACTTTATTTTATCATTTCGTCTCTCAGATAAAGAAAAAAATGACTGATGATGATGTGATGATTATCTTTGATACAAAAGGTGATTTTTTCGCTAAATTTTTTGACGATTCAAAAGATTTAGTTGTCGGAAATTCAAAACAATACGCCTCTATCTCGCAGAGATGGAATATCTACAATGAAATTTTAGCTGATGGTTGGGAAGAAAAAGATTTTATTGTCAATGCTCAGGAAATAAGTAAATCTTTTTTTGCAGAAAGAATGAAAAATAAAGAAAATACTTTTATACCAAATGCTGCAAGAGATTTACTCGCTGCGATTCTAATTTCTTTTATTCGCGAAGCCAAAAGAGATCAAATGCTCAGAAATGCTCATTGTTTCAACAATAGATTGAAAGATAATCTCGATTCAGCAACCATTTATTTTATCAATACACTTTTATCCGGAACTCCCGATGCCGGTGCTGTCATGTCTTATATCAGCGGTGATAGCATGCACTCACAAGGCGTTTTTGCTGAAATGCACTCTGTGATGAGAGAAATATTGGTAGGTATTTTTGCTGAAAAAGGTGAATTTTCATTGCGCGAATTTGTGCGAAACAAAGGAAACAAAACTTTATTTATCGAATATGACCTTTCTATTGGAAATATGCTGACCCCGATTTATCGTTTGATGTTTGACCTCGCTTTAAAAGAAGCTCTCGGTAGAAACAAAAAACAAGGTAATGTCTATTTAATTTGCGACGAATTTAAGTTATTACCCCATCTGAAACATATTGATGACGGCGTGAATTATGGTCGTGGGCTAGGAGTTAAGGTCTTCGCTGGTGTGCAAAGTATTGAGCAATTATATGAAATTTATGGACACAGTAGAGGAAGAAATATCGTTGCAGGTTTTTCATCTATCTATGCTTTTAAAGCAAATGATACTGCAACTAGAGACTATATTACTGGTTTATTTGGAAAAAATATCCTCATTGAAGAATATCTAAGAGCTGATAATAAATGGATTGAGCTAAATAGAAATGGACAAACCGTTGAAGATTGGGATATGCTAAACCTAAATGTTGGAGAAGCTATAGTTGGATTGCCTTTTTCGAAACCTTTCAAGTTTTATTTTAACAATTATAGATAAAAAAATATTTACTCCAAATTAAATCATTCGCTAACAGATGGTTCGATATTCATTTCGTAGAGATTCCGTGAAAAAAATATTTAAGAAACTCCACCTTTGTAGAAAAAAGGTCACCTCAGCCTTATCTTTTTCCGTAGGAATTCAGGCTTTGTAGAAAAAAATATATTGATTAGCAAAAAATTGTTGACAAATCAAGTGTTTTATTTTAAACGGTAATTCTATTAAATTTAACAAGGAGTTTGTGCATTTGAAATTATTGCTTAAGTAGATTAAAAGCAGTGATAGAAAGGTTTTTATCATTGCAAGATAATTTCCTATCGAGAATCGTTATGAAAGCGAAAATTGTATTTGTAATTTTATTATTCATTATTTCATCTCTTGAGAGTGAAATAATAACGACTAATGATGCGGTGTTCTCAACTCGCTTTGAGAGAGAGGTTGTAAATGATATTGCAATCCTCTCTAACAACATAATTCGCCCCTATGTTGGTAATTCTTCATCTCAAAATTATATTAATAAAGATAACTCTTTTTTCATAAAAAATAAAATAATTAAAAAAATAATCAAAAAAGATAAAAAATTTCCATTATCAAAAATATCTCAGAAAAAAATCATTATAAACATAAGTCACAAAGATGAAAGACATTTTGAGTCAGAAAATATATATAGACTCGGATTGTGGAGACATTGTCTGTTTTAGCTTTTTTTACACAGAGTGTTTATATCGTAATAGCGTAGGGGCGTATTGCTTACGCCTGATGAACAGACAGCCCGACAGCGTAGGGGCGTATTGCTTACGCCAAATGGGCAGACAGGCCGACAGCGTAGGGGCGTATTGCTTACGCCTGATGAACAGACAGCCCGATAGCGTAGGGGCGTATTGCTTACGCCTGATGAACAGACAGCCCGACAGCGTAGGGGCGTAACGCTTACGCCAAATGGGCAGACAGGTAGATAGCGTAGGGGTGTATTGCTTACGCTAAATAAAATTGAATTAATTCCCTACCCTAAACAAATTGAGGTTTATACAATAAACTACTACAGGGGGGAAAAATTGGTGAAATCTGTAATGTGGCTTTCATATTTTGAGAAAATCTCAAACCGAAAGCATCCGTTGCATAAAAATGATTGTAACCATGGTATTTATCTAAAAAATAAATTAGATAAACCACATTTAAGAAAAATTTAAAGGAGATTTAAATGACTTTAAAAAGACATTTATTGGCAATCCTATTATTAGGACTAATAGGATGCTTTTTAGGACAGACCTTGCTTGCTGAAACTTTGGCAGAAGCACCATCGAATTTCCACGATGAAGACGCAGGGTCAGAAGAAAATCCGTTTTTGATAGCTAACCTCGCCAATTTGAGGTGGCTGTCTGAAACACCAGCTGTTTGGGATATTGGAATTGGTCTAAATAGAACAGGATACTTTTTTCTTCAAACAGCAGATATAGAAGCCTCTGAGACCATACGCTGGAACAATGGGCGCGGTTTCACTCCGATAGGATATTTCCCCATGTTTTCTGTTGGCACCTACAAATGGTCATTTGTTGGCAAATATGATGGAAATCATTTCAAAATAAGCAATTTATTTATCAATGCTCCTGAATCCATTGCTGAAGAAAAAACGGTAAGCTTTGCGTTATTTAGCAATATTTATAATGCTACTATTATGAATGTCCAC
>WRLO01000121.1 GCA_009777575.1 Candidatus Cloacimonadota bacterium | reverse complement strand
TTGGCACATTGGTAAAATTAACGAAACTTTTCGGCGTAATTTTGCTAACTTTTTGGGAGAGAGGTTTTGAGGGTGAAAATGAAAGTGCTTTTTAGGTAATGAATTATTGATTTTGTGAAAAATTTGTAAAGTCGATTATCATTTTTTCTAAGATGTCACCCACATGAGCATTTCTTTCTTTTTTGAATTCATTACAAATTCAATTAAAGGCTCAATATGGTTCACTGATTTCATTTCTTTCATTTTGGATATTTCAAGATTCATGTCCTCAAAATAGCCACGAATGTGTTCCAAGATATCCTGACAGAAAGATATGGATACTTTCAAACCTTCTTCATGGGTAATGTCTTGTAGGATATTCAGTCTTTTCTTTTGGTTTAGAGCATCTCTTACACTCATTTGTGTCTCCTTATTTATGTTACTTCTAAGCCGTGTAGAGACAAGATAAACTCCGTCTCTACACGAACATAAAGATATTTTAAACGATTTTACTTTAATAAAACCATTCTTCTGGTTGATGTGAAATCATCAGTTTGAAGCCTATAAAGATAGACTCCACTGCTGACATTCTGTCCATTGTCATTTGTCCCATTCCAAACTACATTGTGATTTCCGATACCAACATATTCATTTAAGAGGGTTTTTACTTTCTGTCCTCTGATATTATAAACATCAATTTTGACATAACCAGCTTTTGTGGTATTAAATCTAATATTTGTTTCTGGGTTAAATGGGTTTGGATAGTTTGGTAATAACTCTGTTTTATTAGGTATGGTCACAATGTCATTATCATTTGATGAGTTCTGTTCAAGTCTTACATTATCAACATAAAGGTAGTTGAAATTCAAACCGCGTGCCTCACCATAAAAACCAATTTTAATAGTTCCAGTGTATTGACTGGGGATAGTTATTGAAATGTTTTCACCTGTTCTACTGATTTGATTTAAACTTCTGTATGAACCACTATTATCCCACCTAGCAAGTGTATAATCACTTGACCATAAAATACCATCAATCGCTAAAACAACAGCAAATATATCATTTGCACCAACATTAGATTCTAAAGCTATATCAAATGATAAGACATAATCATTACCCTCAGTCAAAACAATTTCTGGTGAAATTAACCAGTATCTACTTGGAGTAATAGTACCCCATGATTCGCTTTCATACCAGAATTGAAATCTAGCAGCTGACCCATTTTGATGAGATGAATTATTTAAAAAATTTCCAATAGTCCAATGTCTTAAATTATTCCAATTTGTGCTTGAAATCGGATCTAAAACAAATAGGCTTGTTAAAAATCCAGTTGCTCTTGTCCAAAAAACTGGAGGTGTAATTGAAAAATCTTGAATATATGGAAACTCTGTTATAATAAATCGTGGTGTTGCTAAGACTGTGTTTGATGCTGCTGATTCACCGTTAGGATTTGTATATAAAGCAGTAACATAGTAGTTGTAAGTGGTTCCATTGATTAAGCCAGTATCAGTGTAAGTCAGAATATCATCAATCTCTATAAGTTGCACGTTATTACGATATATTGCGTACCCTATAAGGTTTTGTGGAGTATCAAAAACAGGTGCTTCCCAAGACAATGTTACAATTGCGTTGCCGATAGTCGCATAGAGCTGGGTAGGGGGATTATTTAAAAGTAAATTTACAATTATCTCCGCTGTTCCAGATTCTCCATTACTATAAATGGCTCTTACTCCATAAAAATAGTAATTATCTAATGGGACATCTTGATCAGTAAAAACTAAATTATTTAAATTGGCTACCATCACTCCATTCCTAAAAACTCTATATTCTGTAACATTACCGCTTAAAGGTGCTTCCCAAGTTAATGTAACAGCCCCATTGTTAAAAGATTTAGTTAAGTTGCGAGGCCCAAAAAAGGTTGATGGTGTTGTTACAGGAATTGTTTTTAAAAAAGGATAACCGTTATTTAAATCGGTGTCTATTGTCCAAACCCACTCAAAATCCCAGTTGTTATTAATATAGTTTGATGAAGTCTTCATTGTTGCTGAATTTCTACCATGATTGTCTTGTATAGTGTTTGAACCGTTTTGTTCAAAGAATGCAAATGAAACACCACTACTTTCAAAATCCCAAAAGCTATTTATGGTTGTTCCATCATTTATCCGCCCAACAAGAGCACCAGACCTTTGATTATTCATATTTCCTGCCATATAAGAAAATGCTACAGTTGAGTTTGTTAAAACTTCACCTGCTATTCCACCAGCAAAAACACTATTTCCATCACCGAGAACATTTCCAAATACAAAACAATCAGATACTGATGAATTTGTTTGTAATCTGCCTGCAATACCGCCAATTCTTCGATTACCTGCTATTGAACCTGTAGAGTAACAATCTCTTATCCATGTATATGAATTTGCATCCCCAACTATTCCGCCGACTCCATTCCTGCCTTGTATACTTCCTGTAAAATAACAACCAAAAAAAGTCGACGAATATGAAAGTCCTGCTATACCTCCAACATGGGCTACTTGAGAGGTACCAGCAGATATAAGCCCTGTTGAATAGTTATGATTGAAATAAGATGAACTAGCATAACCAACTATACCACCTGCCCCGTCCAAGAGCAATCCACCTGTAAAGTTAATAGTACCAGTCGAGTAGCAAGAAGACACTTGTAAATTTGTTGCACTGCCAACAATCCCACCAACTTTTTCTCCAGTTATATCACCTGTAGAAAAGCTATTTCCTACAAATGAAGAACCCGTGCTTTCACCAACTATTCCACCTGCCGAACTAGCAAATATATTTCCTGATGAGCGGCTATTGATTACATTTGAATCAGATAAGGTGCCAGCTATACCTCCAGCCTCCCCTAAAACAAAAAAACCTGATGTGCTTACACTACCTGTTGAATAGCAATTTTCTATCAACGAATTGTTTCTTGCTGTAGCAACTATTCCACCAATAGGTCTGCTCCCAGTACTGAAATTTCCTGTGGAAAAAGAATTAGAGATAGTAGAGTTTTCAATATCTGCGACTATTCCACCTAAAGTTTGGGTATTGCCAATTGTATCGGAAGCATTTACAATTTCAACGCTCGCTGAAGATGATGAACCATCAATAATTGAATTAACTGCCCAACTTGCAATTCCACCAATATAAGAATTAGACAATCTTTGCGGGGAAATAGATGAGGAGCAATTAGTAATTGTTGAGTTTAATAAAGCTCCAACAATTCCTCCAGCATATAACCCACTTAGAAAACCAGAGGTATTTATATTTTCAAGAGATGAATTATTAATAGCCTGACCCGCAACTGCACCTGTGTTAGCATTTGTACCTGCAATGTTTATATGCTCTAAATTTAGATTTTTAATTGTTGAGTTACTAAGTGTGTTAAACATTCCTACATTTTCTAAACCAAAAGCATTATTTATGAAAAGACTCTGAATAATGAACCCATCTCCATCATATACACCTATAAACGAAGCTGCTGCTGCTGTTTCTCCATGCCCTATAGGGAGAAATCCGTTTCCATTATTCCAATATATTGATTCTAATGCATAAATATCTGCTGTTTGTTTAAAATGAACTTGAGTATTTGCATCTATGTACCAGTCAATACCTCTTTCAGATAACCATCTTAAATTATTTAAATCGTTAATAAGATATGGATTTGATTGTGTCCCAGCAAACGGTGTGTCCCAGTTCGAAGGTCTTTGAGGTGTAGCCCATTCTTCCACTCTTACAGGGTTTGACCATCCAGAAAAACCTTGTGGATTTGATAAAGCTGCTCGGACACGATATACAGGATTAAAATAAGGGCCATCCGTATCTGTAAATTGTGTGGTTGTGATGTTGCCACCTACTCTTACACCACTTCTGATTAATTCGTAATGTGTCACCGTGCCAGTGGCTGGAGCTTCCCAAGTTATATATAGGCTGTCATGAGCTAACACATCGACCTGAAGGTTTTGTGGAGGGTTAATTGAGTCTTCTACAACTAATGTAACATGATTTGATTCTGAGCCTGTATGTGGAGGAGCTGGATTGCAACCTTCATGAACAAATGGTCTACAAATGGGTTTTACGAAGTAAGTATAGGTGGAACCATGTTCTACATTAAAATCAGTAAATGAAGGATGGAAAGTAATTCCAAATATTTCAAGAAGCCATAATACCCAAAGAGGAGGAAGATCAGGAACAATATAAGTGTGGATTAATGTAGGCTCGTCTTCTCCTTCTGCTCTAAATACCCTATATCCACTTATACCCCATTGCATACCTGCAAATTCTTTAATTAAATCCCAAAGCGTGCTAATTCCTATAAACTCGCCAAATATTGCTACAAGACCATTTGCATACTCTAAACTCATTTGACAATGAGGAAATACGGGTGACCATTCAAGTTCAACTCGATTAGGGTAAGGAGTTGCATGTAAATTTGAAGGATGAGTCCATTTAATCCCTTGCGACCTACTGCCATGACCATGTTCTATAAACCAATTTTCAATTTCTTCATGCCATTTTTCGCAAATATTGGTTTGTTGCAATAGTTGAATTATTTGTTCAGGATCAGCTAAGGTAGCTATATCATTAAAATCAATTATTTTAAAGAGACAGTTTTCGTGGTCAGTCTCACAAATTTTGAATGTGCTCAAAATATTATTGTCAATATCTACATTGTAGATATCAGTATCTCTTCCTTGATCATGAGCAAAAATCAAATTGCTCAAGCAAATCATAGTTAAAAATGCCAGCAACAATATTTTAGTATTGGTTGCTTTTATTTTTTCAAATCTTCGTTTTCGTATCATTTTTTGTCTCTCCTAAAATGGAGACTGAGTTTCCCCAGTCCCCATGTTTATTTTTTCTTTGCACTGTGTGTCCCTATCCTGCAAATCTTACTGCTTAGTAAAGTAGTTACCGCCCCATTCAAGTCTTCCATCAGACTGTATGGTTGCTGTAGTTGTATTACCCATTTCAGCATGAAGAGATGCTACCTTACCTTCAAAAGTGTAAGTGCCAACAACAGGTACTGGAGCACCTGTACCTTGAATTTCAAATGTCATATTTGCTCTAAAAATAATTGCAAATGGTGATGCATTTGATATTTTCCAAGTTCCCACAAATTGATTAGAATTTGTGTCTTCTTCCTTTGGGTTTGTTTTCTTGTCTGAACATGCAAGAAAACCTATAAGCAAGAGGCTTGCAATCAGAACATAAATAATTGTCTTTTTCATTAAATACTCCTTGAGAAAATGATGCAGAGACAGACATTATATCTGTCTCTGCAATATGTTAAGCACCATCAGCCGATGTAAAAGTCAGTGTAACATCAGATGAGATTTGAGTATTTCTTTTTGTAAATGCAGTTCCTGTTGGACTAATGAGCCTTATATCATAAGTTTCATTTAAAGGTAATCGGAGATTGCCCATCCAAAAATTAAAACCATCATTGTTTGTAATACTACTAGCCAAGTCAGAAGATAGCACTACACCACCAGCTGCATCAAGCCTAGCAGAACCATCTTCCTCGAGTTGAATAGAGATTACATTTACACTCCATTCATCAGTACCACTTCTACGTAACTGAACATTAATTATAGTTTGACCTGTGTTGTTTACAACCCTTACTCTTGGTGGTCTGTCAGCATCAGTTAATGTTAGAGTAACATCCCTATCTTGAACAGTAGCTTCTTTTTGAAGAGTATGAAGCCCACTACTATAAGAGATAGTAAAATTCTCCGAAGTGCCTCTGGTTTGTATAGAAAACGGCATACTTGCTCTTCCATTTGCTACCGCTTGACTTCTAGGTGAGCTAATAGCAATAGGAAATCCTGTATCATTTTGCACAATCAATGATGGGTTTCTGTGTTCCTCTGTTATTACAAACCTTGATGTTGTTTGAACATTGGCATTTGCAACACTATATATAACACCATTTGAACCTGTAGCTCTTATAGCCACAGAACCTGTTATATTAGCTCTTGTTGGTGGTTCACCCATAGTGCCACTTGCTGTGAATCTACGTGTAACAGAACCACCGTTTGCCATATCAGCTCTTCTCCATTCTATTGTATGGATAACTTGTCCAGTATTTTGGTCGGTGCTACCTCTAACGAGATGTGGAGCTATATTTGCTTGATTTCCTACTCCTGCTCCACCTGGTCTAGCTACCTGATTAACAGGACCTGTATTATTGTAGGTAAGACCACCTATTCTGGTTCCTGCTGGTACGTTAACCGAACCAATCGTATTACCACCACTTACTGTTAGCTCGGTGATTGTGACTCCAGTTTGATTAACTATTTCTAAATCAAACTCCCTTGTGGTTGGGACATTAGCACAACCAACGAAACAACTTACTAGTATTAAAACTGCTATTATAGCAGAATACTTCTTCAACATATTTCTCTCCTTTGCCTATTGAAAAGGCTGTGTGTTTTTCATATAATTTGCTGTCATGTTTTATCCCCTACTTCTTAACTCATTGACAGTAAATCTTTCTGTTTGACTTGATCTGTTGATTGTGGTCATTTTAAAACTTCCATTCTCGTTTATTTCATGCACACGAAATTCAAGTTCAGCTTCCACAACATTTCCTAATATGGGATCGTTGACGTTTTTGGCAGTAAGAGAAAATGTATACCCTAATCCAGCTTGAACATCACGTGTTATACTTACGGGGATTTTTTTCCCTTCAAAAGTAAAGTTCATTGTAAAAGTATGACTTCCTGGTGTTACTTTTACAAAAGCTTTTCCTTCTCCTCCTAAAAGACTTTGTGGAAATGGCGCTCTTGGTGTAGACCATTGTCGAAAATCTCCTTGACCATTGATGTTCACAAAAGTCTCAAATGGATAATCTCCATAATTATTCCCTCTTGAATACACGTCAATCAAGGCATAATTTCCTTCTTCTACATTGCCTAAAGAGTAAATAGCTGGTGGAACGGATGCACACCCTGCCATAACTCCAATCATGATAACCGCTAAAATTATAGCAATTACCTTACTTCTTTTCGCAACTACAATTGTTGACATTTTCTTCAACATATTTTCCTCCTTAGCCTGTTGAATTGGCATTTTATTTAGTTGTATTTTCATATTTTCACATCATTCATTGCTTTTTTAAATGTTGCCATCATAGTTGTTCCAATGAATAATGTTTTCAATGTTAGTTCAGACTTGGATAGTGAATATTCGTATTCTGGATTTAAACCATCACGAATTAGGTAAAGTTTTTTGTTTTCTACTTTCCAAGTAAGTGGCATACTTTTGTTTCGTCCACTAGTTCTCTTTATGCGAAATTCTCGTAGAAAGCTGATATTAAAAATAGCTCTCCAGATTATTTCTTTATGATTATTTTTTGTTTTTATTTGCTTTTCGGATACATTTCTACATGGAAATAGATTTGTATTGAGTTTGTTTTTGATAAATTGAATAAAGATTTTTCTTGATATACTTTTTTTAGACAAAAAGAAATCTCTCTTAAAGTAAATACAATTTACCTTAAGAGAGATTAGTTTGGACAATATATGTCTGTAAATGCTTGTATTATAAGCATTTACGGGGGGGGGGGGGGGGGGGGAAATTTTGTTCTTGGCGCCCAGGAGAAAACAATAAA
>WRLO01000120.1 GCA_009777575.1 Candidatus Cloacimonadota bacterium | reverse complement strand
TTAAAAAAAGTTTAATTTTCTTTTTTTTTTTTATATTAGACTCCCACCCACCAACATAATCTTTTTTATTTTTTTAATCCTCCCCCCCCCCCCCCCCCCCGAAAAACCGCATAAAATAAGGTTTTGCGGCACATTACCTTCTTCACAGCGAGGGCAAAATCCGTCGTTGCGAGGATTCTTCTGTCGTCATTGCGAGGTTCCCCTAAAATATCTCCCCCCGAAGCAATCACCCGAAGCAGTCTCCTTGTCACTACCCACCGTCCCGTCGTTGCGAGGTTACTTACTTGAATCTCCTCACGAAGCAATCTCGAAAACCAAACTACCCATAAGAAAACAAGATTGCTTCGTAAGAATAGCAAGAAGGAACCTCGCAATGACGAAGGCAGCAATCTCCTCAACACAAAAACAAATCAAAAAAAATACAAAAAAACGAATTCCGAACTACTCTATCCGAATTCTATAGGAGCATTATATGAAAAATCTAAAGCCAATCTTACTAATAATTTTATTAATTAATCTGTCCATTTTATCACTATCAGGACAATCGAATCATGTCATTCTCGACATCAACACAAACACAAGAAGTTTACAAGCTCAACCAAGCAATGATCCAGTCATCATCGAGATGTTTAGTGAGGTAGACCGATACCGCTCTTTTGACTGGAATCAAAGCCTCAGAAATATCAATCAAAACAATATCGGCAGTAATATTGCCCTCTCTTTCTTTGACGATGCCTTATACACTGCCGAAATACAAAGAGCATCGATAAATGATGGAGGTAGAACAGTAATCACTGCAAAAATCAACGAATCCCTCTTTGGTTATACCATTATCACGGTTTCTGATAATGCTATAACTATGTTAGCCAAAATACATGAAAATGACGAATTCTTCTTTGCTTCTGTTAAACACGGTGAGGCTTTTATTGGGCAAATGAGACTCTCAAAAATGCAAGAAGATGTGTTACCATGTGCTGTCTGTGAAGAAGATCATGACATTGATACGCATCATAGAAACGATAATAATTTTCCTATCTATGACCCAAATGAAGAAGTAACGATTGACCTATTATATGTATATACACCAGCTGCAGAGCTGTGGGCGTTGAATAGCTCGACAGTCACTGACATACATCATCTCATTGATATTACCTTAGCAACATCGAATCTCATAATGGAAAATTCAAATACTGGGGTTACTTTTAGTATCGTATATAGACATCTTACGGATTATATAGAAACAGATTCAAATACCGATTTAGTTCGTATAAGAACTCCAAATGATGGATATATGGATGAAGTTCATGATTTAAGAGACAACTATTATGCTGATATGATAGTATTTTTGGCAGATATAACCTATGTAGGTGGAGAGGCTTCAGTTTTAAATAGTTTCTATGGATTTTACCCTGATTGGTTAGCAACCTCAATTAATGCCGTACAAATGGCCTCTTCGACTTATGTAGTAACCCATGAAATTGGTCATAATATGGGTGCCAGTCATCATAGAAATCAAAATTCTCATCATGGGCCCAACACTGCTCTCGGAAATTATACATCAGGCTGGCGTGGAACTATAGAAGGAACAATGCGTGCATCTGTGATGACATATGAAAACGGATCAGAGTTTCCAGATGGTACACATGCTCTTCGTATACCTTATTTTTCATCACCACTAACTACAGTATATGGCACAGTGATAGGCGATGTTGAATTAATGGATAATGCAAGGGTTATCAGAGAAACAAAAGGAGTAACTTCCAGATATAGAGAACCACAACAATATGATGGCAATATTGTAATCGATATAGGAGCTAGCAACTCTTCTTCAAGTTCCATATTCGTAGAATATTTAGTACAAGACAATATCACTCAAAATCTATACTACCAAGATGAATTAGTAGCTGGGAGTATATATCAAATGAGAGTCAGAAGAGGTGCTGGGCAAAATCCTGTTCCCCCTGGTATCATAATAAAAATCTATATGGCTACTACAACCCAAACATCATTTCCCAATAATACCAGCTGGATACCTTACAATCAGTTCACAATGGTGTATGAAGGTGAATTGGATGTCGGCATTATTGGTTACACACAACATTTTGTTGACATAGTATTTGATACGCCTTATTTATATTCAGGTGGAAACCTCGTAGTGATGTCAATAAAAGATCACAATGAAAGCTATACTAATTCTGGTAGTTTTTACTTTACTAATACTGATCAACAAAGGCATATAAATTGGCGGTCAAATGCTAGTGGATTACCCAATGTCAATCCATTTCCGACTGCCTCAGGTGTTCAATCAAGTATTCTAAATGCAAGTTTTTATATCAATACACCATTTTACGCTCCAAGAAATCTAACAGCTGATGTCGGTAATAATTCAGTAAATCTTTCATGGTCGCCTCCTATACCAAGTAATGGTGCTACATTGATAGGATATCGTGTATATAAAAACTTTGTTCCAATACCTGGTATTTTATCAAGTTTATCATTTCTTGACACTAATGTAACATCAGGGAATACCTATCATTACTATATTACAGCTGTTTATACAAATCCTAATGGTGAATCTTTGAAATCAAATACAGTACCCGCAACACCCGGTCCTCAACCAATTTTTAATATAAATCCTACCTCACATATTTTTGATAAAAATACCTCTCAAACATTTACAATAGAAAATTCAGGAGGTGGTCTTTTAGAAATAAACTCAATACATATTGAAGGTATGAATCAAAGCGATTTTTTGTTTCAATCTGATAACATGCCCTGGGTTATAGGAGCAGGTTTTAGTAGAAATTTTGAGGTTTATACATTAACCAATACATTGGGGACAAAAACAGCTGACCTAATTATTTCTCACAATGTTAGCGATACACTTTTTGTTGTCCCATTGTCAATAGATAGAAATTGGCTTTTATATGAAGGATTTGAAGGGTCCACATTCCCACCTACTGAATGGACTATAATAGGAAATACTGTCGGTAACTGGGCAAGGACAACAGCAGAAGGTAGGGCAAATACAGGGGTAGGTGCAGCTAATAGTTTTTCATGGTCTACGAACCCCTTAACACCTAATAACTGGCTCATAACTCCCCAAGTTTATATTCCAACAGATATGGAAGCAGAGTTAAGTTTTTATAGAAGATCTAGTGATTTAGCTGGAAGAAGAGCCGAACAATATACAGTCTATATTTCTACATCTGGTAATAGTATAGGAAATTTTACAACAGTTCTTTTAAATGAAACTATAAATAACACTAACTATTTATATGAAAATAGAATCATTGACCTGTCATCTTATGCTGGTCAAAGCGTTTATATTGCTTTTAGGCATCACGATTGCTATGATCAATGGTTTCTTGCTATAGATGATGTGCAAATAACCGCTACTTTATCAGATACCGAGTTTAATCCACCTCAAAACCTCACTGCGACAGCTGGGAGCAGCATAGTCAATCTATCCTGGCAGGCACCTGCAACTGGTAGTAGTGGAACATTATCAGGATATAGAGTTTATAGAAACGGAAATCCTATCTCTGGGACAATATCAGGATTGACATATCAAGACACTGGGTTAACAAATGGAGTAACTTACAGCTACTATGTCCGAGCTATTTATACCAATCCAGATGGTGAATCAGAGCCATCCAACACCATAACAGCTACCCCTCAAGCCCCACCACCCATTTTTACTATTGAGCCTTTAACGCACAATTTTGGCAATATTATTGTAGGTTTATCCTCTGATGAGCAGACCTTTACTATTGCCAATACGGGTGGTAGTCCATTGACCATAAACTCTGTCAATTTGACAGGGACACATCAAAATGATTTTGAGCTTAGTTTTGCTACAAATCCACCTTGGATTATTAATGCGAGTGGGACAAGAGATTTTTCTGTTTCTTTTTCACCTATATCTGTAGGTGTTAGATCGGCATCAATACAAATCATTGACAATCTTGGTAGAGCTGTAGAAATTCCTTTAAATCGGGCTAGTAATGAGGATATAGTAGATTCCGGTATCAGTAGCGGAAATCTCCGATTGCCACAAAATCAAAGGTCATTGACTAATGATGAACTAGTAGAATCTGATAGAGCCACTCACAATGTAGCTGTTTCAGGTGTTGGTGTCAGTCCTACATTCAATCCGCCTCAAAATCTATCTGCATCACCGGGAAACACAATAGTCAATCTTTCATGGCAGGTACCAGCAGCAGGCAATACAGGGACTATATCTGGCTATCGTGTCTATAGAAACAATGTAGCTATCACAGGGACTATATCCTCATTGACATATCTAGACACAAGTTTGATAAATGGCACTACTTACACTTACAATGTCCGAGCTATTTATACAAACCCATCAGGTGAGTCTGCTCTGTCAAATCCAGCAGCTGCTACACCACAAGCGGGACCAAATACAGATATCTCGCCTTTATCACATAATTTTGGAGATATCATTGTAGGTCAGACCTCATCCTCACAGACCTTTACTATTACTAATACAGGAGATAGTCCATTGGTGATAGAGTCTATTACGATAAATGAGGAGGTGTCGAGATTGCTTCGGGAGGAGTTTCAAGGAAGTAACCTTGCAATGACGGGAGAGAGAGACTTCCTAAATCAAAATGAATTTAATCTTGATTTTGATATTGCACCGCCATGGAATATACCAGCAGGTAGTAATAGAACATTTACTGTTTCTTTTTCCCCATTGACAGAAGGAGCAAAATTGGCAGAGATACAGATTATTGATAATCTTGGTAGGGCTTGGGGAATGGAAAATGGAGAATGGAGAATGGAAAATGAGATTCTTCACTTCGTTCAGAATGACTGGGTGGGTGATCGAAACGACAGAAACAGTGAGCATGATGACAGATCAGAATCTCGTAATTCAAGAGATATTCATACTGTAGCTCTATCTGGAAACGGAATATCACCTACATTTAATCCTCCTCAAAATCTGACCGCAGCTGCTGGAAATCAAGAAATATCCCTTTCATGGCAGGCACCTTTACCAGGTAGCTCAGGCATTTTATCAAGTTATATAATAGAGAGAAGAATAGGAGTTTCTGGGTCTTGGACAGAGATTCATCAAACAACAAACAATACGACTCTATCTTGGACAAATACAGGTCTCATAAACGGCACTACTTATTATTATCAGGTGATAGCAGTATATATATATCCAAATGGGGAGTCTATACCCTCAAATGAAGCTAATGGAACTCCCTTTGAGACTATTTTACCGCCTCACATTGCAATAAACCCAATCCCCTCAAACAATGCTACAATGATACCTCTATCCCAAGTCTTGAGCTGGTCTCCCAATACATCAGGTGGTGTGCCGACTGGCTATAAGATACATTTTGGCACTACAAATCCGCCAGATCTTTTGGAAAGTAATTGGTCAACGACTACTTATTTGCCGACAGGAATGTCGGCACTACAGAATGGCACGACATATTACTGGCAGATTGTCCCTTTTAATACTGCTGGTGATGCTACAGGATGTCCTGTTTGGTCTTTTACTACTGTAGATACGGTTTTTAACCCACCACAAAATTTGACTGCTACTGCTGGGCATCAAGAAATATCACTTTCATGGCAGGCACCTTTACCTGGTAGCACAGGCACTCTATCAAGCTATAAAATAGAAAGAAAAATTGGAGTTTCTGGATCATGGAGTTTAGTTCATCAAACAACAAACAATTCAACCCTATCTTGGATAAATACAGGTCTCATAAACGGCTACACATATTATTATCGGGTGATAGCTGTATATATCAATCCAAATGGTGAGTCTATACCATCAAATGAAGTTTATGGAACTCCTTTTGAGACAGTTTTACCGCCTCACATTGCGATAAACCCTATTCCGGTAAACAATGCTACAAATATATCGCTAACTCAAGTCTTGAGCTGGTTACCCAATACATCTGGTGGTGTGCCAACTGGATATAAGATACATTTTGGCACGACAAATCCGCCATCGCTCATAGAAAATAACTGGACAACGACTACTTATTTGCCGACAGGAATGTCGGCACTACAGAATGGCACTACATACTACTGGCAGATTGTCCCTTTTAATACTGCTGGTGATGCTACAGGATGTCCTGTTTGGTCATTTACTACAGAGGATACAGTTTTTAATCCACCTCGAAATCTGACCGCCAATGAAGGAAACAGTGCCGTAAATCTGTCTTGGGATGCTCCATTGGCTGGCAGTAGCGGGACACTAACAGGATATCGAGTTTTTAGAGACAATGTTTTCATAAACCAAACAACAAATCTCAGCTACACAGATAATAATGTGTCATTAGGTAATACTTATGAATATTATGTTACAGCTTTGTATAATAATGGAGAATCTATACCATCAAATGTAGTCACAATAACTCTATCTCTATACACACCCGGTTTAAATTTTACCTTAATAGACAATGGGACTGCTTATCAGGTTGCTAGAGGTACCGCTAATGCTACTCATATAGAGATACCCGCAGAGTATAATGGTCTACCTGTAACACGGATTGCTGATTGGGGATTTTCTGGCTTTACTACTATGACCTCTATCAATATCCCAAACAGCATGACAAGTATTGGAGATTTTGCTTTCCAATATTGCACAGGTTTGACATCAGTTACAATTGGAAGTGGCTTGACAAGTTTTGGATGGGCGGTGTTCATAAACTGCCCAGTAACATTTTTTTCTGTTGATAGTAATGTGGCTGTTGGTTTGTTTAGCGGATTCAGCACTCTAGCAACTGTTCATATAGGTAACAGCGTAACAAGTATTGGAGAAAATGCTTTTCGTAATTGCACAGGTTTAACATCTGTTACAATTGGAAGTGGTGTGACAAGTATTGGAGAGCGGGCTTTCCAAGATTGTACAAGTTTGACATCCATTGACATACCAAACAATGTGACAAGTATTGGAGAGCGGGTTTTCCAAGATTGTACAAGTTTGACATCTGTTACAATAGGAAGTGGCTTGACAAGTTTTGGATGGGCGGTGTTCTTAAACTGCCCAGTAACATCTTTTTCTGTTGATAGTAATGCAGCTGTTGGTTTGTTTCAAAATTCCAGCACTTTAGCAACTGTTTATATTGGAAATAACGTGACAAGTATTGGTGGTGGTGCGTTCGCTGGTTGCACAGGTTTGACATCCATTGACATTCCAAACAGCGTGACAAGTATTGGAGGCTCTGCTTTCCAGAATTGCACAAGTTTGACATCAATTAGCATTCCAAACAGCGTGACAAGTATTGGAACCGGTGCTTTTCTTAATTGCACAGGTTTGACATCAGTTACAATTGGAAATGGTGTGACAAGTGTTGGAAGCTCGGTGTTCTCGATACTCATATATGACCTCACTCCCGAAAGTCAATCACCACTCCGATTATTTTCAATATAGCATTTCTGCTTGAATATTTATAGCAAGGATTACCGATGGGCATATAAGTAATCGGAGTATGCCACTACAATAAGAATAAGTGTTAACCGAAAATATTATCTATTCACACACTATTTTCTTTTTTATTTGTAACATTTAATATGTTTAATAGTTATATATTATAATTAGTTATAATATAAAATCCACAATTGGGAGCACTTAATGTTCAAAAAAGATAATATGCCTTCAAAGCCGAATTTATTTACAAATTAC
>WRLO01000119.1 GCA_009777575.1 Candidatus Cloacimonadota bacterium | reverse complement strand
AACACCATAATTCCACCGATATAACACAAGAGTATATAAATTGTAGTGGCAGAGCTTGCCTCTGTCCTTTCCGAGTTTCTGAAAACCATTTTTACACCCAAAGTCATAAAGAATCCAGAGATTAATCCAGAAATAGCAAAATTGTCTTTTAACCAATCTATGATTGAACTTATAATTACCCATCCTTTTATATCCATATTGAAAAAAGGATTCACATAATATGTATTGTCTAAATTCTCTGAATGAAAAAAATAGTAAACAACAGCAAAGATGATACAGCAGATAACTAAAAACTTTACAGGACCAATATACTGAGTTCTCTCCACCCAAATATAATGTTTCACAGCATCACCAGGCCTGGTAAGTAATCTTTTTATAGTGTAAAAAAGTCCTCGATTTACGAAAAAAGCATCACCAATATCATTTAAAATAAACCGCAAGTTTATTTTTTCAAGTAATCTTGGGCATCCGCAGTTAGAACAATAATTCCCCTGAATCATTTCCTTGCATTTTTTGCAATGATTATCCGCAGTGTCAATCGTCCCGATTGACAAATCATCTGTATCCTCTCTTGTTTTCCTCATTTTTCTATGAAATTTTACTATCAGGATGAGGACTACCATCAACGAAATCCCAAAAATTAAACCTGAAAAACTAAATTCATAATGCATTGCTTTCATCTCCTTGCTTTATTAAATAAAATTGCTCCATTAGTATAATGATGAGTTTTGGAAAATGGTTAGTAGATTTTTTTATTTTTTTTTATTTTATGAATAAAATCATTGAGACTAGATTAATATAGAGCAAAATATATAGAGTGAGATGAAATGTGTCTGGTATCAGTCTTTTATCAGAAGGCTTGATAATGTGGTGAGTTTTCACAAAGTATTTATTATAACCTTTAATTTTTCGTTCATTGGGGAAAAGCGTGTATTTGAAAGTGTTTACAGATAAAACCACTATTCCTAAAAAATACAAACTCAGTAAAATCCATTGTCCAATATTAGGCCTAAAATAAAAGATTATTACAGCAATACAATATGGAATCCAAAATGCCAAATCTATCGGCTCTGTTTTAATGCATGAGCCATCAACTAATACAAAATTCTTTATTTTAAAACCTGTTACATTCAAAGAGTAGAAAAGAAAGGTGATGATGGTCAACCAGAGCATAACTTCACCTTACGAAATTATATACATGTTACGATATAATTTGTCTTTTTCTACTCCTATAAGCATAAAATTTGCCTCGTTTAGTGTAGTCTCAAACAGCTCTTTTGAACCTTCAGAAACGAAGTCTTTCTCATATTGAAGAAGAGTAGTTTGAAATTTCTTCCAAAACTCTTTTGAACCTTCAGTTAGGTCGATAGCTTGATATTTATATCCTAATTCTTTTAAACACATTCCCACTTGAGTATATTCTTGTTCTTTCTTTTCCAGTTTAAAGAAAGGTAGCTCTGACCAAAAAATTATCAGTTTACCTCCATCATTTAAAAATGAGTATAGGTTCGCAATTGTTGATTTTAAACTCTCATAATAATTTTTGACAGATTCTTCAAAGTTTTCTGGTTGGATATTGGAAACAAAGTATAGAGTATCTATCGCCAATATCATGGAAAATTTTTGATTTAGTTTAGAGATATCCTTAAAATCAAGAAGCTTGATACATAGTTTATCATTGCTTTGAAATTGATTTTTAGCGTATTCCAATGCTTCTTCATCAATGTCAATACAAGTGAAATGAGCAGATGTTTGTTCACTCATATAATTTGCGATATGACAAGCTCCTGAACCTATATCAAGAATGTTCCGTGGGTTTTCTGATTTGATTTTGGTGAGCAATAAATTCATTTCAGCTTTAGTAAACATACCATGTTGCTTTAAATCAAGCCCAAAAACGATTTCATTTACTTTTCCCATTGTAGGACTTTCATAATATTTCATTGGGTATTCTCCTTATGGTTTGCAAGATACATATTTTACATTTGTATAATGATGAATTTTGGAAAATAGTTAGTAGTTTTTTTTCTTTTATATATAAAACCATAGTCAAAGAATAAGGATAGTATTTCCATCAGGATCTTTCACATAAAGTTCTTTTCCACCCCACAATGCAGTTTTAGGAGGGTCAAGTGATATACCCTTTTGTTTTAATTCTTGATAAGTTTTTCATGATCATCACAATCAAATACAAGACAAACATGGTCCTCGTTCGATTTACCCCATTTGTTTTCATCCCAAATCCAAAAAACAGGTTCATCTTTATTATTTCCGAATGTTACTCCATCATAATTTAGGTCATTGTCTAATATGTTTAACCCCATTATGTCTTGATAAAAAAGAACAAGCCGTTTAGGGTCTTTTGAAGAGATATTCATTCCTCTAAATTTTGTAATCATTTATGATTCTCCTTCATCTAATCCTGTAATTTATCAAGCAAAGAAAGTCCTTCCAAATCCATTTTTGTAAAGGTAAACCATTTTTTCCTAAATCTTTCAAACTTGCACCGAAATGACAAATTTCTTTGCTGTCAACAGCTAAAATCCGTAGTGAAAGAATGAATAGATAATCATGGTTCTGGGTATGCATTTACTTTTCAGACAGATACTGGGGAACTTGAAGTCGCAATTTGCGACTTCAAGCCCAGTGTTTCATATTGTTACCTTACCTTAGGCAACAATAAAATGGCAAATAATAAGTGTTTAAAAGGTTAATTCAACATACCATTTTCTTCTTTAATTCTGTCAATCATAAATTGTGGGAGCGAAAAACAAGCTTTGTGGATATCACGATTGTAGTACTTATTTATTATGTCGAAATCAAAATCTTTCTGATCACTCAAGGGATCATACTTCTTTGAGCCGAATCCAAAAGAAAACAAGCCACCCGGGAATGTTGGTATGGTTGCAATGTATATCTTAGATATTGGAAAGTATTTTGCAATATTTTTGTGAATTACGGCATAGTCGATATTCCCGTATTTGTAAAAAGGCATATATGCATCTGTTTCGTATATGCCATCATCTGCTAAGCATCTGTAACAATGATGATAATACTCATCCACAAATAGAGGGTCCGATAAACTTAACGGATCAGTGGGTGTTGTAAAAATTGCATCATAGACTTCGTTTGTTGATCGCATGTATTCCAACCCATCCTGAACAATTAAATTTACTCGTGGGTCATCAAGACATTTCATTTGTTCTGGGTAATGCTTTTTGCATATGTCCACAAACTCACCATCGATGTCTATAATGTCAACTCTCTTGATGTAGGGATACTTTAAAAGAACTGTTGCAGTAAAACCTTCTCCGCCACCAACTACTAAAGCTTTTTCTTTTTTTCTACCAGTCAACATTACAGGATGAACTATCATCTCATTTATAATGTGACCGTCCTTGTCTGATTTCATTAACAGATTGTCAAGGAATAGTATTTGTCCCCAATATTTAGTCTGCACGATATCTACTTTTTGATACTTAGTTTTAGTAGCAATTGAGACATCGGTAGGCTCAAATATGAGAGCTACGTCGTCTTGATATTGTTCACCTATACAATTCGAGGGAACTATCGAAGTAAACATTTCTTCGATGATGTCTGATTTCAGATTTTTTTCTGACATGGATTATATCTCCTTCCTATATTTTTTTACAAGTGTATGTTTTTTTAGCATCACTTATGTTTAAAATTTTTACTAAATGTACGGTAATAACGATTGCGGTTATAAAATCAAGCAATGCAAATAAATACAATTTATATATAACTTCATATACAACCAATGTTATTTGAGACAAAATTAATACCCAATGCATCATTCTTCCATATTCTCTGAACACTATATACGCAAAATAATCTAAAAAACCAGCAATCAATATCAACCACATAATTGCATTCTGTTCGAAAATTAAACCTACAACTATAGTCACAACAACTAAAGTGAGAAAAAACCATATTCTTTTTATAACTTGTATATTTTGTTTTTTTTCTTTTTTATTTAAACATTGACCAATTATAGCAGACGCTAGTGTTCCAAACGCAATAATAATTCCTGAATATGCAGAGAACAAGTAATAACCAATCGCAAACAAAAAGCAACTTACAGCAACCCAGTTTAAAACATCCTTTTTATTATCCCACCAAAAAGCTCTTGCATAAGGGAATGTAGTGAGAATTTGAATTGCTGTAGCCAGAGGATACTCTTTGATATACAATAAGATATTACTGAATGCATCGAATAAAATATTCATTGGGTATCATCCTTTAATATCATTTTAATTCTATCTTTTCCGCAGAAATTGGTCTGCATAACTGATGAATATGCCCCTGTTTCCTTAATAATTAACTTATCACCAACTTTTATATTTTTACTTATCTGAAAGCTACCTAAAAAATCAGAAATATCAGAAGAAGAACCACAAATTAATGTTTCTTCCTCACATTCATCTGCCGATCTATCAAAATGCTCTACCACGTAATTCCTTCTCTTTATTATGATATCTATTAACCCATTGTAAATCCCAGAGTTAATAAAAATCATTTTGGTGTTATTCATCTTTTTTATAGCTATAACAGATACTACCATGTCAATACAAGGGTCAAGTAATGGCCTTCCAGGTTCGATAATTATTTTTTTTGCTCCTATTATCTTCTGTGTAGATTTCACTATATTCTTTAATTCCGACAATTCCACCGACGATATCCCGCCCCCCACATTAAGAAAATCAAACTTATAATCCTCAAAATTATCACGAATTGTTGCTAGTAGTCTTGTTAACGTATCCGTTGTTCTTTCAGAAATTTCTTTGAAAACATAAAAACTTAGTCCAATAACTTTCCCATTATCTCTACTTATTGTGTCAATTAACTTCTTTGCTTCATAAACTGATAGTCCCCATTTGTTTTGTTCTGAAGAAAATTTTAATCCCAAAATTTCTATCACATTAAGTCTAATAAAGAATAAGCCATTAGTGATAAATTTCGTTATCTTTATATATTCGTCAGTTGAGTCTACAACAAATTTTTTTATTCCCAATTTTACCGCACACTCTACATCATTTAAGTCTCTTAATGGGTAACTATAAAGAATCTGCTCTGGACTAATTCCCTTATTTATTATCATTTTTATGTGTTTTAAACTATCAGTTTCAAAACAACTAGACAACTCAATTAATGTATCAATTATTTTGTCATCGTCATTTGCTTTTAAAGGATAATAAATATCGGCATTTTGTTGATAATCTTTTACAAGAGATATGAATTTTGCTTTGTCAAATATATAATAAGGTGTTTCTATTTGCATAACTTTATCCTCATCATTCGGAAGTATTTTCAAATTCATCATATACATCAATACCTTTTTTAGTTTTACTTATTTTTTTTAGCTCTTCAAAAACTTTTTTTAAGTTTGTTTGATCACTGATGTCTTGAATTTCAACAGAAAGCATTGTACTTGTTTCTTGATGATCTACAGGATTAATATACCACCACGATTGTGTGAAGTGATTACTACCTTGTTTCTTCGTTTGCATGAGTTCAGCAAAGTTATAGAGGCAAGGAATATCTTGAGCAAAAAACCAAAATTCTAACTTATTAGTAAATATTTCAGTAACTTTTTTATTTATATCAGATATTTGTTGACAGCGATTTGTGCTTTGGATTTTCTCATGCAGGTTTTGATATAGGCTACTAACATAACTTCTAAGTTCACCTAATACTTTTTCGTTTTCGGGAAGCATATAAACATACTTTGCACCATTAATGATGTTTGTGGCTATTGAATCAGTATAAAACAAATCATAACTCAGCGAATTTGTTAGAATTTTTGCGTTACCTTTCGCTGAGAGGTATTTCTCTTTTGATTGTTCACTATGCGCTTTAGATGTTTTGAATTTTGGGTCTAGGATATATTTATTTTGCAGTCTACAAAGAATGTCTATAATTAAGTATTTTCTTTTGTTATAGAGTGTTACAACTATGTTCAATATGGTGCTTACTGCTAAAAAAACAAAAACAATTATTGCGATAATGCTAATGTTTTTAGCAATAACTAAATCTTCATTTTGGATATCGGTTGTTTTACTAATACCAAAATACCCAAATATTGGCATTGCAATAAATGCGAGCACTGAAATGATATTAGTAACTTGTTTAGTACCTAAAGCATTCCAAATGTTATTTAAAATTTTCATGTCCTATTTCCTCCTATAGTTTGACAATTTTTTATATGCTGTGTACAATGGAAAATAAAAAGACGATTGCTGTCAGTTTTTTTACATTCTTCGCTTTTTATTTGAAATCTACACTCTTTAAACATGTAGTCATACCTATCCTGCAAACGATGATTAATTTCACCGACACTCTCATATCCCCATAAGGACCTAAAAAAATTCATCAATTCCAGCATCCAATGCCTCCAAAATCTATAATCTATAACTAATCAAACTTGACTCTGAAATTTCTATTACAATATATCTTCAAAATTCAATCTTTTTAAAATCATAACTACAAGCAATAAGTTCAAACATAATTATGGGACAAAGATATAAAAACAAGGTTTATTTGTCAAGATCTTTTTACTTTTCCAAAAAAAATATTTTTTCAACAAAAATTTCATGAATAATTCCTTGTTTTAAAATTAGTTAGCGGTCATCATCTCCATAAGGAGTAAATATATCAATTAATCTTTTATCTAACTCAAGCTCTGAAGGAAGGTATTTTGCATATTCTTCAGGAAGTTTATCGTAACGATTATATGTTGCTACTCCCATAGGGTCTTTTGTCAACTCAAGCATATACTCTACTTCGAGTCGATTTTTTGTTCTACACAAGACAATACCGATGGTATTATTATGGTAAGGCTGTTTTACTTGTTTATTTATCAGTTGCATATACATTTGAGTTTGTCCGATATCTTTCGGCGAAAATTCTCTAGCTTTCAATTCAAAAACGACATAGCAATTCAATGTAAGATTGAAAAATAATAAATCTACAAAATATTCTTTTTCATCAAGGACTAAGCGAAATTGCTGTCCGACAAAAGCAAAAGTTCCACCCATTTCATTCAGAAATTTGATTATATTTGTAACTATAGCATTTTCCAAAGCTTTTTCAGATATAGGTTGGTCAGGATTTAATAGTTCAATGTTGTAGTCATCTAGAAATTCATAAGCTATTTGAGCTTTTAATGATTCAGGAACTGATGTTACAAAATTATTTTGTGCCAAAGCAAAGTTCTCAAAATAATTTTGCTCAATTTTTTCAAGTAAATCTAATTTAGACCATCCCTTATCCTTTGTTTGTTTTAGATAAAAGACAATTTGTTTTAAAGTTTTACATTTTTCGAGAACTATACAATTTTGTACCCAGCCAACGTTTGTGATTAAATCGGATAAATACTTTTGATATACTGCAACTGTAGTTGCGGAATTAACTTCTATTTGATTTTCTGCAATCAAAGAACATATATCTACCTCCGCCTCTAATTCTGCAACCGTGGTTGCAGAATTTAAACCTATTGTGAGATGTTTGAATTCTAAATTTGCATAAAATTCATAGAATCTTTTCATATTCCATATATTCCGTGCCGAAAAACCGCGAATACCCGGCAATTCAGTTCGTAAATCATTTGAAAGTTTTTCAACGACAGATTTTCCCCAACCACCATTATTTAATTTCTCGCTCACTGCTTTCCCTATCTCCCAATAGAGTAGCAATGTTTTTTGGCTTACAGATGCAAGCATTTCAAATCTTGTTTGCTTCACTTTTAACAAAATATCTTGCAAAAAC
>WRLO01000118.1 GCA_009777575.1 Candidatus Cloacimonadota bacterium | reverse complement strand
TCCCTTCACTTCGAAAATGTGTATTTCCTGTAGAAACTGTTATTGTTTCAAGAAGATAGCAATATGAAAAAGGATTTCCAGTAATACTTGTCACGCCGTTTCCGATGGTGACAGAGGTCAAGCCAGTGCATCCTTCGAACGCAAAAGGCCCAATACTTGTCACGCTGTTTGGGATTTCTATAGAGGTTAGGCCAGTGCAATTTCTGAACGCAGAAGACCCAATACCTGTCACGCTGTTTGGAATGGTGACAGAGGTCAAGCCAGTGCAAACATAGAATGCAGAAGGCCCAATACTTGTCACGCTGTTCGGAATGGTGACAGATGTCAAACTAAAGCAACCATAGAACGCATATCCTTGTATACTCGTCACGCTGTTCGGGATGGTGACAGAGGTCATGAATGAGAAAGAATAAAAACCTTGTTCAGCTATTGTGGTCACAGGTAAACCATTGTATGTATCAGGTATTTCGATATGGGTGGCATCTGCTGTGCCTCTGCTGACGGAATAGGCGGTGCCGTTGTTTATCAATGTGTATGATAGACCCGGCGTTCCCTGTGCGAAGAGTACAGAGAAGGCGAAATACATGATAAGGGTGATGATGGTTAGTTTTGTCGCCTTCGGCGTGTTTTCCCCAATGCGGCGGTGAACGCACATATCCATCTTTGTTACTACTTGTTTTGTTAAATTGCTGTATTTTTTCATATACTAGCTCCTTTGTGTGTTTATTATTTATTCGTCCCATACCTACGGCATGGGATGGTTTTTGTGGGGGGATTGGTTTCTACCAAGCGGTCGATGCCTCTGGCATGTTTATAAGGTTCTTGATTTGATGATCTATCGGGCGATTGGAAATCGCCGCTACGGGTTTGTTTTTGCGAGTATTTCATTATACTAGCTCCTTGTTTTGTGTTTTATTTTTGTATTTTTTTGCCAATATTTTGTTTGGCTTTTTTATTTTTAATTTTTGCATTTTATTGTACCCTCTACATATATTATGCGTAACTTTTGGTACGTTTTTGTAACATGAGCTCAAAATAAATAAAATATTTTCAAAATCCGCCACGTCTTTGCGAGGTAACGAAGCAATCCATCTCGCCCCACTTTGTAAGGGGGGAATTAAAGGGGGGTTTAGATAAACATCATTGTCGGCGGCAGTCAGAATTGGTACACTATCGGCAGTTTAAAATTGACACAGTAAACTGGTCAATTTTGTATGTTCTTCAAAAAAAATATATTAATTGGAGAACGAATGATAGGAGAACTTATGTATAATAAGATTAAAAACTTGCAAGAAAACACTTCAGTTCGCAAGACTGCCGAGTTGTTATCTGTCTCGCCAGGGACAGTTCAAAAGTATTTTCAAATGGATTTAAAAGAAGCGAGTGCTAGGTTATCATCACCCACTCGTAATCGCAAGAGTCAGTTTGAGGTAGCGATCTCATTTATTGAAGAGATATTATCAGCCCATCCTCAGATCCCAGCAGTTGTATTGCTTCGTAAAGTTAAAGAACGTTATCCACTAATTTATGGTAAAGTTCGAGCTTTTCGTGATTTTCTCAAACCGTATCGAGAGAAGTTTAAAGATGCAAAGCCTCGATATTTTCACCCTGTAAAAACATGTAAGGAGGATAGTCAAGTTCAAGTGGATATGGGCGAAATAAGAACAGAATACTCAGGTTTTGTCTTTAATATCAAGATTTATTTTATCGTTTTTGTTTTTTCATATTCTCGTAAGATGTATGTCAGTTACCAAGAACGGCCTTACAAAACGGAAGACTTTATCAAAGCTCATTTAGAAGCTTTTCGTTATTTTGGTGGCGTAGCAAAAGAATATGTTTATGATCAAACTAAACTTGTCGTTATCAATGAAAAGTATCGTGAAGTATTGTATAATGAGAAATTTCACAAGTTTGCCTTAACTAATCAGTTTAAGCCTATCGTGTGTGAAGGTTATGATCCTCAAAGCAAAGGCAAGGTTGAACGTGCAATCGGTTACGTAAAATCAAGTTTTTTAGGTTGCGAATATTTTGATGATATCGAAGATTTACGAAAAAATGGTTTAGAATGGCTAAATGAAATTGCTAATTGCCGAATTCATTCTACCACTGGGAGGAGTCCTGATGAGATGTTTGAAGAAGAAAAGCCATTTTTAAACAGAGAATTATATTTACAAAATAGTTTCGTTCAAGTTCGTGCCGATAAGACCAATCTGATCAGTTATAAGAGTAATAAATATAGTGTTCCTTATGTTTATCAGGGCAAAAAAGTTGCTATTTCTGCTGATAATTGTAAACTATATTGCCACGACATAGTAACTGGGAAACAGATAGCTGTGCATGATATAAACCATGATAATTATCAGATTATCACAGATGCAAGTCATTATATCAGCCCCGAAGAAAAGATGGCAAAAGTAGAGCAAAAAGTAAAAGAGGCTTTCGCAGATAATTTAATTGATACTAGTTTTGTTGCAAATTTAATTGATCGAATAAAGAGAGATAATCATAATTATGCACGCCATCAATTGTTAGGTTTAGCAAAGTTGTCACATAAGTATCCTCCCGGCTGTTGGCAAGAAATCGAAAAAACAATATTCGAATTACCAAAGGTCAAAATATCAGTTCTAACCAGACTTTTAGATATTTCCTTTAATGATATAGATGTTTTTTTGGAATTTGATGACGATTGCCACCCAATCTCTTCCAGTCTCGACAGACCATTAGAAGTATATATGAAAAAAATAAAACGAGGAGGAATAAATGCTTGAAAAAATACAAAATATGCTGCGGGAAATAAGGTGTTATCACACAGCCAACGAAATAGTCTCTATCATCGAGCAAGCAAAACAAAATGATCTTTCCTATTTAGATTTTTTGAAAGAGTTATTAACAATAGAGATGCAAAATCGTATGAAAACAAAGATTCGAAGGTTTTTAAAGATAGCTAACTTTCCAGTGCTCAGAACCATTGAAGAATTTGATTTTCGTTTCCAAACGAGCATAACAAGAAAAGAAGTCAACGAATGGCTGACCTTTAGTTGGCTTGAACAAAAGGCTAATAAAATACTGATGGGTGCTCCAGGTGTAGGCAAAACACACTTGGCATTAGGAACAGGCTATTCAGCAGTTTATAAGGGCTATAAAGTGATTTTTTTCACGATGCAAACATTGATGGAAGACATGATTATCGCCGATAAAGGTGGTCAATTTAATGAATTTATCAAAAAAATCATGAAAAACGATTTGATTATCATTGATGAATTAGGTTATATACCTTTTAAATCGATATATTCTAATCTTTTTTTCCAACTGATCAATAGCTGCTATGAAAATGTATCATTAATGATAACTTCAAACAAGCTGTTCAACGAATGGGGAATCCTTTTTAACGACCAAACTATAGCTACAGCAATCTTAGACCGTTTGCTCCACCATTGTGAACCGATAGTTCTCAATGGAGATAGTTATAGGCTAAAGAATATCGAAGGTAAAATATGACAAGAAATAGCTTGACAAATAGAGCCCATATAAAGATTATGTCCCGTAAGGGTGGTGTTCGCTCCGCCCTACGGGCTTTGCGAACACCACCCTTACGAACCCGAGACAACTCTTCTGCGTGTCTCCGCTCGTTCCGTACATTGATTTTAAGAAAAATAAAAATAGAGGTGAATTTGAACGGCATTTTGTACCAAAATTATACTGCCGATTTGTACCAATTTAAAACTGCCGTTGACATTCATATTATACCTATGCATCCTCAACTTTTCAAGCTTCTAAAACTCTCGCCCCCCTTCATAAGGGGGGTAGGGGGGTTAAGTGTCATCGTTTTCATTATAATGAACGATTGCGAGCTAGCGAAGCGCTCCCGTAGCGCTACTCTCCGAGCTGCATAGATCAATCATTAAACCGCCTCGTCATTGCTGTAGCATGAAGCAATCCAATAGATAATCATCAAATCCTTACACATGCCTTTAGGTATGTGACGTTTGGTAGAAACGGCATCCACCACCCAATTTCTGCATGCCGAAGGTATGCAACCAAGCCCCTTTGACATGATATCCACATTATTTGACAGGCATTTAACCGTCATTGCGAGGCACGAAGCAATCCAATAGATAATAATCAAAATCCGCCAACTATCAACTATCAATTATCAACTATCAACTGTAACCGTAGGGGCACCCCTCGCGGGTGCCCGAGAACGTGTCTCGCCCCACTTTGTAAGGGCGTTCAAGAGATGTGAGGTTTTATCCGACTCGCCCCCCTTCATAAGGGGGGAATTAAAGGGGGGTTCAGAATTACCGTTGAAAGTAGATATTAAAGGGGGGTTATTCATATTATACCTATGCATCTCCAACTTTTCAAGCTTCTAAAACTCGCCCCCCTTCATAAGGGGGGTAGGGCAGGGCTCACGCATGAAAAATATCCATGGCAAAAAAAAATATTTTAAAAATGACTAAAATTATTTGTAACAAATTGGTGCATATGGAGTTATATTAAGTATATTTATATTTATATGGAGGATCATATATGCAACCATTTAACGCAGCATTTAAAAATTTACGTGACCCACGCAGCATGCGTAACAGAAAACATAGATTTTATGATATTATTGTTCTAAGTATTCTTGCTGTCACTGCAGGAGCAGAATCATATGAAGACATTGAGAGATATGGTAAAGAGAAGATAGATTTTCTAAAAGGTTACTTAAGTCTTGATCATGGTATTCCTTCGCATGATACTATCAACAGACTGTTTCAGGCTATCAATCCTATTGTATTTCAAGAGTGTTTTAATGCATTTACACAGCAATTAGTAAGTAATGACAATTCAAGAGATATTATTCCAATTGATGGCAAAACATCTCGTGGTTCGAGAGATACATTTAGTGGCAAAGGTCCATTGCATTCTGTACATGCTTGGAGTGTTGAGAACGGTATTTGTATAGCTCAGCAGGCGTGTGATGGAAAAGGGAACGAACTTGGAGCTATTAGAGATATGCTTGATTATCTAATAATAGAAAATTGTATAATCACTATTGATGCTTTAGGCACTCAAACAGATATAGTGGAAAAGATCATAAACAAAGGCGGAGATTATGTTCTTGCAGTCAAGGAAAATCAGCCTAATTTGTCGAAAAAAGTACATTCAATTACTGAGAATACGACCTGTGTCAGCGACACCACGATAACAGAAAAGAATCGTGGACGAATAGAAACCCGCAGAGCAGAAGTTTTTAAAAACATTCCATGCGAAATAGGAAATAAGTGGTTGGGACTTGAAACAATGATAAAAATTACTTCTACGACTGAGTTTCCAAGTGGCAAAACGACATTTCAAGAACGATACTATATCAGTAGTTTAGACCGAGACAATGATTTTAACAAAATAATACGTTCCCATTGGCAAGTAGAAAACAATTTGCATTGGGTGTTAGACATGACTTTTAGCGAAGATGATAGCAGAAAACGAGCAAAAAATGCAGCTGCAAACTTTAGCATTCTCCGCAAAATAGTTCTTAACCTGTTAAAACTAGATAAAGGTAAAGGTTCTTTAAAAGGAAAGCGAAAAACCGCAGGTTGGAGTGATAATTACATGCTAACGTTATTGAAATTGCATGTAATTCCACGTTTATTTTAAAGAAATAAACTGCCAAAAACCTAAGATTACGATGTTAATAATAATAACATCATACTTCGTCATACCTAAAAATTCATAAATACACCAAAAAACAGAAAATTTTAATAAAAAAATTTGCCTGTGAATGAATTTGCATTAAAATCAATTCGAAAATGGAATCAAAAACTTTAATTTTAAAATAATATATATCCTAAAAAATATTCATGCGTTTGCCCTGCCTTCATAAGGGGGGTAGGGGGGTTAGGTGTCATCCGTTTTCATCCATGGTTGGTGATGGGCACCATAATGGGCGATTATACGAAAACGAACTATATTGGACAATTAACGGTATCATTGACAACAAACCGAGTCCGTAGGGGCATCCCCTTGCGGGTGCCCGAGAACGTGTCTTGGTATCATATTATACCTAAGCATCTCCAACTTTTCAAGCTTCTAAAACTCGCCCCCCTTCATAAGGGGGGTAGGGGGGTTAAATGCATAAGTGTCAACTTTTGGATTTCTGCTGCTTTTCAGTCCTGCAAGGACGATACTTTATTAACCCCGCAATTCATTGCGGGGTGCGGCATCCACCTGTCACCTGAGTCCCGCAGGGACGACACTTTGGCGTCCTATGTGTCGTCCCTGCGGGACTTTAGATGTATTGATCATCGTTACCTGCCATTGAAATGGCAGGTTAATAAAGTGTCGTCCCTGCAGGACTAATAATGAAAACTTGATTAATTTATTTTTTTTATCCGTCTTTATAAAATCAATGATCTTGTTATATATTTCTGGACAGTATTCATTGGGACAAAAAGATTGTTCACAAAATCAGAATGGAGGTAATCATGTCGCTCAAACATACGGCAATGTTTAAAGCCCAGATTCTTGCATTAAAGCAAGCAGGTCATAAAATAAGTGATCTCAATAAAAGATATAAATTAGGTCACAGCACTATATCTCGATGGGAGCAAGCAATTGAGAGAGAAAAGCAGGCTATTAAAGCTGAAAATATTCCTAAGTCAGAATCTCAGATGACAGAAGAACGAATAAAAGATCTTGAATTTGAGCTATCCCAGCTCCGTGAAGAGCATGAAATAATGAAAGCAGCAGTATCACTGTTGTGTAAAAAAAAAAGCGAGAAATAGTGAATATGGTATCAAAGACATTTTCAGGCAAATATAGGATATCCTCGATTTGTAAGATTTTAGATGTACCTCGCAGTACATATTACTATCAACCAGTAGAATCGACAGAAGATGAAGAGATAATAACAGCAGTAAAAGAGTCTTTTAATGAGAGTAATGGCACATATGGTACTCCTAGAATCAGAGCGGATCTTAAAGATTTAGGGCATAATGTATCACGTCTTAGAATAGGTAGAATAATGGTGTCAAACAAGTTAGTTTCATGCTACACAAAAAAGAGGTCTCCTAAATCTAAGAGACCAGTAAACAATTCAGGTCTTCCGAATCTAGTAGCGAGGCAGTTCAAGGATCGTAAAGAACATGAAATTATAGTTAGTGATACAACATATATCAAGATCAATAAAACATGGCACTATTTATGTCCAATGCTTGATTTATCTAGGCGTACAATAGTAGGTTCATGTGTCTCAAGTAAACGTGACACATCCATAGCAGTAAATTCTTTATATAGTATTGATTTTGATTTGCGTAAAACTAAAGTATTCCATACAGATCGGGGTAGTGAGTTTAACAGTAAGATAATAGATGAGATATTAGAAGGTTTCGAAATCAGGAGAAGTTTATCAGCCAAAGGTAATCCAATTGATAATGCGGTGATAGAGTCATTCTTCAAAACTGTAAAGATAGAGTTTATTAACAGATATAAGTTCGATAGTATAGAGTCATTTAAATCAGGTTGGGCTCGGTATGTTCACTGGTATAACAATAAAAGACGGCATAGTAGTCTTGGTTACCGCCCACCAATAGAGAAAAAATAATGGAAAGGGTAGCGAATATATCTAATCAAGAAAGATTAATTCTGTTGGTGGCATCGGGCAATGCCTGCTTCGCTAGCTTCGCAGGCATTGCCCGATGCCTTGCGGCATCCTTTTTTTTCAAAAAAGGCAAAAAAAAAAGAAAAAAATAATATAATGGGAAAAAAGATGGAAAATCAAAATAAAAATCGAAAATTAATCAAGTATTTTCAATGTTTACGACCAAGCACATCATGTTTGGCAAAAATCGCGGGCGATGCCCGCCTCGCAAGCTGGGCGAGCATCGCCCGGGGCCCCGCGGCTAGCGCCGCAGCAGGGAGCAAAAATAAAAATCCCCAAAAAAAATGTCCAAT
>WRLO01000117.1 GCA_009777575.1 Candidatus Cloacimonadota bacterium | reverse complement strand
CTATACAGAGGAGGGGACTTATTCTGTGACGCTGACGATAACAGTGGGGTCGATATTTGATTCTAACCCTTCCCCCCCCATATCCGAGATTGCTTCAGGTAGATTGCTTCAGGGAGAAAATTCAAGCAGGAAACCTCGCAATGACGATGGGGGCAGCCTTACAATGACGACAGGAGGGACAAACGAGGGCAGTAAATACACTATAACCAAACCTGATTTCATAGTGGTAGGACCTGTATCTGTGAATGATGAAACTATATTGCCTTTTGCGGGACACAATCTCCAAAATTATCCTAATCCAGTGAATATGTCTATAAATCCGAATGTCTTGATATCTTTTGATTTGCCTATTGTATCCAATACATCACACCAATCTACCACCCACAAGCCAATCGGAGATTGGCACTACGGGTCGGGGGAGATAGATCCCATCATAGAAATCTATAATATACGGGGTCAAAAAATCAGGACAATGCGGACAGGGATGAGTTTTTATGACCTTGCTGTCATAGCTGGACTTGCACAGGAAAATTTGAATTTGATACCCACAAGGAATTTTAGTGTCATCTGGGATTTATGCGATGAAAATAGAAGACAGGTCAGTTCTGGAGTTTATTTTTATCGCGCTATAATAAATGGTGAAGTGATAGGGACAAATAGGATGGTGGTGGTGAGGTAATTAAGAATTAAGAATTAAGAATTAAGAATTAAGAATTATGAATTGTCAATAATGACTTTTTGATAATATAGTATGGAAAAAAATGGTTGACAAAAATGCTAAGATTAAAATATATGTTTTATCTTGTAGGGAAATGTCTTTCCTACTGAACATTAAAAAGATATAAAATATGCTGGAGGAAATTATGTTAAAAATAATTTTCATGAAAAGAGCTGAGACTCTTATAATGATGAAGAGGATATTCTTAATCCTTATGTTATGTGTGTTTTGTAGTCTCAATGCAGCATGGCTGGAAAACATACCAACTACACTGACCCAACCAGACCATACCCAGATTGAGGCTTTTATGTCTGGAGATGAGTTTCACAATTGGGTTCATGATGTTGATGGGTTTACAATCATTCTCGACCCTATTACTGGCTATTGGTGTTGGGCAGTTGCTGAAAATGGAGACCTCGTCTCAACAGGGCATCCTATCCATTTAGTCAGCAGAGAGTCCTTGAATATCAATCCAAATGAAAATATTTCTGAAGCAAGGTATAGAGATATTAGAATGCCTTTTGATGAAATGTTTTCTACAAGAGAAATTGAACCGATATGTACGGGAATAGTTCAAAATTTAGTAGTCTTTATTAGATTTTATGACGAATCTGAATTTCAAGCATCTACTTATAATACAATGAACAGCTTGTTCAATGCTCAAGGAACCGATGTAAACTCAATGTATCAGTATTTTTATGATGCTTCTTATGGGGAACTTTTTGTATATTCTACATTTTATCCAATACCAGCGAACAATCTAGTAGTTTCTTATGAATCAGAGCATGAAAGAGGTTATTTTTTACCATATCATCCCTCAGAAAACACTATAGGGTATCAAACCAATTCGCAACAGTATGGAAGAGAAAACCAGCTTTTGAGAGACGCTATTCTATCTATTCAGAGTCAAGTACCCCTAGGGCTCAATATCGATAAAAACAATGATGGATTTGTTGATAATGTAAATTTTGTCATTAAAGGAGATACTGGGACATGGGGAAGTCTTTTATGGCCTCATATGGGAAGTCTACCGGTGGATTCAACTTCTGTTTTCATTCACGATAAAAGAGTTCGTGATTACAATTTCAACATCGAAAACTTTATTCTAAATAGTAGTAATGGCGGGGTAAGTGTTCTTGCGCATGAGTTCGCTCATACCATTGGTATCCCAGATTTTTATAGATACTATTTCGAAAGAGGTTTCAATCCTGTGGGTCCTTGGGATTTGATGGCCGAAAACAAAAATCCACCTCAATCAATGTCAGCTCATATAAAAGCTAAATATACAAAATGGGTGGATCCACTCCCAATACTCACGACATCTGGGATCTATTCCCTTTACTCTATTACAACTAGTAAAACTAATCATGCCTATAGAATCAATTCACCTTATTCAGCTACCGAATATTTCGTGGTAGAATACAGAAAAAAACATAATGCTGGGACAGACTCGACAATACATGGCTCAGGGCTTCTTGTATATAGAGTAAATACAATTCCCGCTTGGGGCATGAAAAATTCTGGAAATGCATATGGACCACCCGATGAATTGTATGTCTACAGACCAAATGGCACTTTGACATTTAATGGAAACATAGACAATGCTTATTTTTCTGCTCAATCAGGAAGGACAGAAATAAACGACTATACTAACCCGAGACCTTTTCTATCAGATTATTATTTAGGTGGCTTAAATATATCAGATATAGGAATAGCTGATGATACAATATCATTTTATTTCACAGCTCCAGAGATACATGAATACGACCTTGTAGCCCGAACTATAGATGGTCCAATTCTTCTTGAAGTAGGTCAGTTGGCGAGATTTGATATCAGAGTTATAAATAGAGGTTCTCTACCTGTTGAAGAATTGACATATTATGTCAGATTGATGAACGATGACATAGAGCTTGCTCATGCACGGGGTGTATACATACCAACACCTCATGTCCCTCCAGGAGTTGATGTTCAGCCAAATTATCGTGATTTTACGATATATTGGACACCAACAGAATTAGGTTATTACAATATTAGGGGTTATGTTGATCATCCTCTAGATGAAGATGATACTAATAATTCAACACTGATTTTAAATGTAGCGGTTCTGACTGATTTTCAATTGATAGGTCCTAGTAACGATATCCAGACAGCCATAGACTTATGTGCACCAGGCGGTTTGATATTGATGGAGGGTGGAGTTTACCCAGCAGTAGATACATTTTATCTCAGTAACAAAGATATCACAATAAGAGGAAGTGATGGATTTGCACGCACGGAGCTTAAAGGAAAATTAGCAATCTTAAATGTATCAAATGCTACTTTGATAGAAAACCTTGTTTTTTCACCAGATGTAAGCCAGACAAGTTTTGTCGGTGTATCATTGAGTGCAGCAACACCGACTCTAAAAAATTTAGCATTCAATTTACAGCAAAACACCAATGCCCAAGGTATTCATTTTACTAGCGGAGAAAACACCAATATGGAGTTAGAGATTTCTGATTCAAAGTTTTATGGGGGGCAAGGTATTCATTTTCAAGGCAATGCAGATAACTCTTATGTGCTATCTGTAATAAATTGCGAATTTTTAGAAAACTATACAATCTTGTCTGGTATGGGTTCTGCAATAACTTTCCTTGGCTCAAATCTTATAGTATCTGAATCTATATTTTATCAAAATACAGAAGTGTATGCAAATGAGGGGCATAATATCAGACCTGTTCAAACTATCAATGTAAATCTAAAAGAATTTCCAAATGGGACAATAGAGTTAAAAAACAATAAATTTATCACTGAAGTATCCCAATCATCATTTTATGCGAATGATGTCCTTTTTCTTGGATCTGGTGTTTATGCTTTAGATATTACAGGTAACATTTTCTCGACTAATAAACCAGATGGTTTAATTATTACACCTGTTACTCGGATAATTTTGAGTGATTATTATGACCCTGACAACTTAAATAGCGTTGTGAAACTTACGAACAATACCGATGTTTACTCTAATAATCCAGAGTATATCTTTATTGATCATAACACACAATTGATTGCTAAAAATAATTTGTTTACTGGAAAGATATACTCAGATAGACCACCAGCAGCTAATGAGATTTATTATAGCTGGTTTGTTAATCCAAATCAGCAGAATTTCCCACTGAATGCTATCGTCGATTATATCTATTATGGAGACCCTGAAATTGATAATGAGACCTTTCAGCCTCTCTGGACTGAGACTGTCAAATCTGGTCTCATAGATGCAGGAGACCCTGACACAAATGGCAATAGTATACCTTGGTGGGAAGACTCAGAAGACCAAGACCCTGATGGTTCGAGGCTGGATATAGGGGCAGTGCCGGGTATAGCTCATGGTGGGATATGGCATAATTTCTCTGGAATATCTAAAACAGTTACTGGATTATATTCTTGGGTTTCTTTTCCCTTTTTGGACAAAATGTATCAAGAGACTATCAATGGTAGACCTGTTGATGAGCTATACTACAATTTGCATGTTTATAATGAAAATTTTTTATTATCTGAGGGACAAGAAAGAATATTAGACCACATTCAATGGCAGTATAATACTGAAGAAGGCCCTGTAGGTTTTGATAATATTGGTGATTTAATTGGTTCTTATGCTGACCCCCTTGATAGTAGACATGGCTACAAAATCAAAATGCTACCAGATATGGAAAGAGATGTCCTTGTCAGTGGATTTCTCGCTGGTCAAGATGGTAATCCTGAAACAATGATGACTATTTTACCCAATCTACATGGAAACCACACAGAAATCTGGGTTGGATATTTTAAAGAGCAAAGTGAGTGTCCATTGTATGCACTTCAAGATATTGAGGCATGGCTCGTTTCTATAAAGACTCAGAGATGGTCTATGGATAGAAGGTCAAATGTTGATGTATGGTCATCTGGGGAAACTAATCCGCTCCTAAACTTTGGAGATGCTGTAGTTCTTATATACAAAGATGATGAAGAGCGGTCTTTTACTTGGCAAGTCAGCGAAACAGCCACATTTGCAAGATATGAGCATCCGATAGTAACATATTTTGATTATGAAGAGCAGATAGACTATATCCCTATTTATGTCCATCTACCAGAGGATATGTCAATAAAAGGCATAGGTGAAGTGGCGATGTCAGTGAATGATAAGATAATAGGTGCAGAGCCTATAATGGGTGAAATAATCCAAATCAATGGATATATAATGGACATGGCTCTTGAAAATGCAGAAATAGAGTTTCTATATCATGAATATGGCTCAAGGTCTGAGCCAAGGACTATCCGAAACAATTATTTAGTTCTCAATCAAGCTGAAAATGTATTTCAAGCAAGGACACTTGATCTAAACAATGGTAGTTTTTTTCATGTAGTTTCTTTTAAAGAAGGCGATGTCCATGTCCCAGAAATCCCAGAAAAGACATTTTTGGAGGGTAATTTTCCTAATCCTTTTAATCCCTTTACGACTATTAGATACCATCTCTCACAGCAGGAAAATGTGAGCCTCAGGATATATAATATCCGAGGTCAGATGGTCAAGACGCTGGTGAATGAAATCCAAGAGGCTGGGGTCTATTCTATAATCTGGGAGGGGGATAATGCTCGTGGAAATAGTGTGGCATCGGGAGTTTATTTTTATAGGTTTGAGACTAGTGTGGGAGTGGAAGTGCAGAGGATGGTGCTGCTGAAGTAATGGAGAACAAGGGATTTTAACACAGAGATACCAAGAGAAGGCACAGAGAACACAGAGAGTTCTCTGTGTGCTCTGTGTCTTCTCTCAAAATCTCTGTGTTAAAAAAGAAAAAAACTCAAAAAATTTTGTGTAAAAAACTTCATGCGTTGACCCTGGGGGAAAGGGGGGGTAGGATGAGTTTTCGGAACGGATAAATGCGTTCCCTACAAAAAGGAGATTTATTTTATGAAAAACACTATTTTTTTACTACTCATACTTTTCTGCGCGACAGCTATTTACCCACAGCTCATAGAGGTCTGCCTCAGTGGAGACAAGCAATTTACAGACCTACAAGAAGCACTCGATTTTGCTACAAACAACTCCACCATCAGAGTCTACCCAGGCACTTATGTAGGTCCCTTTACTATGAATAGAAACATAAACCTCACCCTCGAAAGCCTTTATGCTACAGAAGCTGACACCACTTATATCCATACTACAAAACTCACAGCTCCATATCCTCATAATATACTGAATTTTAGTCCTGTTAACCCTAGTCCTCTAACAATCACATTGAATGGATTTTCTATTAGTAATGATTTAGGAGATACTTTTCAAGTTATTCCTGATGTATATTGCATAGGACTACGAATAAGAAATATTCATGCAAACATAAAAAACAATATTTTTTCCAATCATTTCGGTGGACTTGGGCAAGCAATTAATCTAACAGGACCTCCTAGTTTTCCAAGAACAGTTTATTTAGAAAACAATCAAATTTTTAATAATGTTTCTTGGATATCAGGTGCTGGTCTGTCGATTGGAGAGGGGATTAATGCTATCTTTTCACATGAAAATAGAAATTGTATATACAATAATATTGCTGCATTGGGTAAAGATATATCTTTATCTAGAATTACACAAGATTTGACAATCTACTTAGATAAAGGTAGTAGAATCATTTCAAAACCAGATGGAAATTATGTTAGGCATAATCGAAGTATATACGCTCATGATGTAAGAATAGAAATTTTACAAGAGACTTTACCACCTTATGTAAATCATGACATTTTTGTAGCCTCTTGGGGAGATGACAGTAATAGTGGTTTGAACCCATCAGAGCCTCTGAGGTCATTGTATCTCGCATCTACTATCATAGCATCAGATTCTTTAAATCCCAAAGCTATCCGACTTGCATCAGGTATTTATACTCCTATAGATGGTAAGATGCCAAATTTTTTTTTGCCAGACTGGACAAAACTAATTGGAGCTGGCATAGATGAGACTATAATTGATATATATTATTCATTAATACATTATTCCTCACCTAATGCAGAAATTGAAATCAGAGATCTTTCAATAATAAACAATCAAAATTCTATTTTTGATTATACAGTTATTAATGGTGAAGCTCGAAAAGCCGTTATATCAAATATTAAGTTAATAAATCACCCAGTAAGATATGTTTTTTCACAATCATGCTTTACTGAGCTTGCTTCTACACATGGTAATAACAACAGGAGTTTATATTTAAATGATATTATAATACTTAACTCATCTGGTCATCCTATCTGGACTGAAAGAATAAACAGTGTATCTATTAAAAATGTTTTGATAAATAGAATACTAGGGAAAGGAAGCATTATAGCGCTTACAACCGATTCTAACCCAAAATTAATTGTGAATAATGTGTCTTATACAAATAGTTTTAATGATTATAGCTCGACAATTTATCGTTCTCGACATAATTCAAATAGAGTGCCAAATTTTGAAGGTTCAGCTGTTTTAAATAATGTGTTAATAGCGAATAACAATGCTTATGATGTAACAGGTTTTTTGAATAATGGCACAGTAAATATCTACAGATTTTTTGGTGAAACTGTATTGAATAACTGGACTATAGCCAATAATAGGGGACCAGGTAATGTCGCAGCCCTCGTCTTGGGTGGGACAGACTCTACAATAAATAACATGATACTTTACAATCCAGAGCTAAACAACGAGCTTCGTATTGCTAGTATAGACCATACAAATCAAGTTACTATCAATAATTCCTTGATACATGGCAATAGGATATCAGTTCAGTGGGACCAGCCTGCTCCTATCTTAAACAATGTGATATTTGACTCTCCAGCCTTTTTAGGTCATCTTGATAATAGCTTGACCCATGATATGTGGGAATATTATTATCTTAGTAGCTCTTCACCAGCTATAGATGCGGGAATTGATGTTTCTGAAATGATGGATTTGGACATCGACCTCGCAGGTAATCAGAGGGTATATGGCAGTGCTATCGATATGGGTGTCTTTGAGTTTCAAGGGGTAAAAGCAGATTTTACAGCCGAACCTTTGTCCGGTCATGCGCCTCTGACGGTGCAGTTTACTGATCTTTCTACTGGTGGAGCTTATGCTTGGGAATGGGAGTTTGTTAAAAATGGAGAATGGAGTATGGAGAATGGAAAATGGAAGATGGAAAATGAGCGGAATCCTCTTATAGTATTTGATAAAGAGGGTGTATATACTGTAACACTGACTATCAATGATGGAGCAGATAGTATCACAAAAGAAGACTTTATCACGGT
>WRLO01000116.1 GCA_009777575.1 Candidatus Cloacimonadota bacterium | reverse complement strand
CTCACGCCCCTCTTCATCGCGTCCATCCCAGATTACAGAGTGTGAACCTCTTTCCACAAATCCATCAAACACCCTCCGCACTTTTTGACCACGAATATTGTAAATATCTATAGAGACGGGGGAATCTACAGCTAGGTCAAATCTGATAGTCGTCTCTGGATTGAAGGGATTCGGGAAATTGCTGAGTAGCTCTGTTATTATCAAGGGTGTAGTAGGATCAGATTCTGACACATACTCTGTATATTCCATGCTATAGGTATATATCCCAGACCACCCTATAGCAACCACTGTATTATGTTCAGGGAAAACAAAAGAAGTTTGATATGTGCTGGATGAATTATCAAGATAGCCTATTTGTGTATACTCCCCATTAAGTATGGTATAGAATCTCGCTTCTCGACTGTAAAGAGTTTGTCCGGTAGTGATACCGTTGAAAGGAGTTAGTGCTGAATATGTAGTATCCAAATAACTTATGGCATGTAGCAGTTCTATCTCATTTTGAGAGCTGTTATATTGAAAATATCTTCGAAAATTGTTTCCTGATGCACCACCCAAAGCTATAACTGAAAACTCAGTATCGTTTAATACTCTCAAAATTCCATTGAAAACTTGATTTGTCTCTGTATATAAAACAATCTCCGGTTTATATGCATCTCTGATTTCTATTTGATTGTTTCTTTTAGCAATAATATAATCAGTATCTACAAAAATATTGGAAAAAGAAGCAGGATATATATCTCCGTCAAAGACTAGATATTGATGAAGGGCATTATCTGTAAGCTGATAGACATAGTTTGTAGCACTCTCAATAATAGTACCTCCCGGTGCATTAACAAAAGATAGATAATAAAATCCATTTGACACTCGCATCTGCTCAAATCGGTTCACTGTTTGAGACATGGTTAGGATAGCTTCGTTCTCTTCTAAAAGATACTGTTCAAAATAATATATATTGTATTCATCTCGTCTACATAGGATCATTGTATTTAAATCAATTTTGATAGAAATAATTTCTTTTTGATTGGGCACCTTATATTCAACATAATCCTGGGTAAAAAGAGGTATGACCCTAAATACAGAATTTAGTACATCATTTTCTATATAGATGGTGTCAAGATTGTAAAGATTTCCGTATAAATCAAAAGGAGTTATACCGTATTTATATATTTCTGAAAAATCGTCATCTATATCATACACTGATAAATAAGATTCATTGTTACTATATAGATAAGGAAAATTGAGTGATAAAGAATTGTTCGCTCCACTTCCCCATGTAGCAATAATGTGTTTTTTATTATCTTCTGATAAATCATAAATATATATATCGTTCTTATTGGTTTTTGTTATCAAGAGATATTCATGTAAAATAGCATCTACATAATAAAATCTATCATAATGTGACTCCCAAGGTGTGTATATATATACTATCTCGATAAGGTTGTAAACATCCGATATATCAAAGATATAGATAAAATCATATCCGAAATAGTAGAGAATATTGTTTTCAATTTTCATACCTGTAGGAATATATCTTGCATTTACTGTAGTAATATGCTTTCCCCATGGATGTTCAGAAGTATCATTTAAATCATAGATATGGATTTCTGAGCGGCCATCAGAATATCCTATAGACCAAAAAAGATGATTTTCATTTGCCACATAAAGTCCATATAGACCAGAAATATATCCATCGATAGTTAATGTATTTTTGTTTAATTTATAGCTTATCTGCATGTAATTATCTACGAGCAAGATGTAATCACCAAAATCAATGTGAAAAATTCTTCCGTTTCCAATGTGTGGTAGCCTGACTTTGGTTATATAGTTCAAGGGAATAGTGTTTAAATCAAACACCAATAGCGAATAAGAGGTTCTATCGTAGTCTTCAACAAATCTAAAGTATCTATCACCTATCAAAAATGATGAATTACCACCTGTTGATAGTTTTGTGTCGTATGAGAGTATCTTTTCGAGACTTCCATCATCGTTTAGCAAAAATTCTTCTAATTTGCCTTGACTATTTACTATCAATCTATTGTCGTATCTATCGATAGCTCCACGATATGAATCAAAATCTATTGTTTTTCTATTGAACGTCAGATTGTGGATAGAAGATATTTTATTAGGATAAATCCTTGTAGTGAGTATGCTAAAAAAAATTAAGAAAAATATTTTTATTTTCATAAACTCCTTAAAAAGCGGTTAGTTTTTAGGGTAACCGCTCATGTTTTTTCTGTTTTTTAGAGGGCTAGACCTTTGATAATGTCAAGTCTGAGGACTCCTCCAGTATAAGGCACATCAATGTGTTTCCCGGAAAACTTTGGTAACCATACAGTAACAAAGTAGGTATTCCCTTGCACGATACCGGGTAAACCAAAATTGTAAACACCAGAACTAGGAACATTATCTACGCTAGGAGGAGTTATTGCTTCAGATGAGTAAATTACAATACCATATTCATTTTTGATTGTAATTTTCACCTCTACTCCACCTGATGGCAGATGCGGTGGGGTAGATTCATAAACTCCGCCCCAAACAACATTTTGGTTTGAGATAATAAAAGTATCTTCAAGACCATTTGCACATAAAATGCCAAATACAAACAGTGTCATAAAAAGCATAAAAAAAGCTTTTTTCATTGTTCATCTCCTTAATATGTTTATTCTGCTTTCTTAAGCAGTCAGACACAAGAAAAAATAAACCAGCATTTTTGTCAACAATTATTTTTGATTTCAAGTGTCAAAAATAAAAATTAAATTTTTATATCCTTATATTTCAAATAGATAGAGATAATATTTTTTTTCTTTGGGGGACCTGGAGATTGCTTCGTGAGGGTAGCAAGAAGGAACCTCGCAAAGACGGGGAGGGGGATAGTGACACGGAGATTGCTTCGTGAGGATAGCAAGAAGGAACCTCGCAACGACGGTTTGAGAATGATAGTGACACGGAGATTGCTTCGTGAGGACAGCAAGAAGGAACCTCGCAAAGACGGGAAGGGGGATAGTGACACGGAGATTGCTTCGTGAGGACAGCAAGAAGGAACCTCGCAACGACGGGTGAGGGGGTATGGTGACATGGAGATTGCTTCGTGAGTATAGCAAGAAGGAACCTCGCAACGACGGGTGAGGGGGTATGGTGACACGGAGATTGCTTCGTGAGGACAGCAAGAAGAGACCAGCAACGACGGTTTGAGAATGATAGTGACATGGAGATTGCTTTGTGAGGACAGCAAGAAGGAACCTCGCAACGACGGGAGAGTGGGTATAGTAGCACGGAGATTTCTTCGTGGGGACTGCAAGAAGAGACCTCGCAAAGACGGAAATTTACTATAAACTAAAAAAACTCGATTCTTCAAAATCGGGTCCAAAATAACCTCTCCAGCCAGGGTCAGTATTTTCTGTATCATCATTTCTGACATAGACCAATCTAAAATTTCCATTTCCTTGAAAATCAAAAAACACATAAGTCCTTGCTGATGCACTATATCTCCATATTTGATAAGGTTTCCTTGAATATCTTGCTTCTGGAACGGTATCTCGTCTTTCCAATGTATCTGGGTTGCCATACTTGATAAATATTCTACCCATGTCTGTTCGCCAGCCAGAACGATGATAAGAAAAACGCCAATTTGCCTCATTTACTCTTTGTCTTATACCTTCCAAAAATTGATTGTTATCTGAAGCTACATTGGGATCATTGGCAGACCAAAATCTATCGATGAAGTTTTTTCTACCTTCTTCATTTAAATCACGCCACAATCTCCTTTGTCGGCTATTTAGAAAATAGCTAATCAATTCAAATTCTTCATTGTCATCTTGAAAAACTCTTTGGGTAAAATACAAAAATTGCCTTGTCAATGAGAAATTTCTATTAGTTGTTGATTGTTCTTGCGAGCGAAGGTCTTGTATTGTAATTTCGAGGACATATTGACCTGCTTCATAATCTCCCAAAGGTATTTCTCGAACCAATAAAAAAGGAATAGAAGTTACCGTTCTATTGTTTTCCATACTCCAAACAATATCTTCACCATGTTTTACCCTGATAATTTCATTAAAACTATACTGTAGTTCAGCATCTGCACTGAGATTTGCTACTTGAAAAACAGCTATAAAATTTCTGTTATTCCCATCGATTATAGGTATGGGGTCCACATAAAACTGATATGGTCCCCTTTGAAACATTTCCAGAGCAGGCACGAGTTCGGTGCTTATACCTTGTGATATTTCAATATCACTAACAAGTGCAGTTTCTAAAAGCGGAACTAACATATATCTTTGAGTATAAGTAGTTGAAGCGTTTCTATCTTGTATTTCCAAAAGAGCTGTATGTCCTTCAGAATTTAAAGTAAATTCAATCTTTTCAAGGACATAATGGTTTTCTGATTGTGCTATAGCCACTGTTCTGGCTCCAGCACGGTGTGTAAACTGGTTTTCGCTGATTATTTCTTCACCATGAAATATAATGAAACTAATCTCAAGGTTTGCTGTTAATCCTTGCCTATCTTGAATAAAGTGGATTTCATTATTGGGAATTTTTATGTTTATATGGAAATTTGTGTTTCCATTGTTATCAAAAAATCTCAATAATTCGGACTTTACAAATAGTTGTCTTCTCCGACTTTGAAAAAAATTAAAATCTTCAGCGATTTCATATTCTTCTGAAGCATAAAGGCTTTTTCTGGACTGTATCGAATTAGTTGGTAATACTTCGATAAAAAGAAATCCTAGAAAACTCAAAATTACATAAAAATAAATTACTTTTGTTTTCATGTCTATCACTCCTATTCTATAATATTTATACATCAAAATTTGTCATAAAATACAAATTTCGTTTTTCTACCAATTCTTTGACAAATTCTTCATTGGGCAATATTGATACATTTTTCGGTTGCAAGAGTAAATGATTGAACTTATCTGATTTTAGTCTAAAATTCAATTTAAATTTTCCCGGATTTCTCGCATTAAAATCCATCAAAAAATCTCCAAATTCTCTGTTTATATCCTCTTCTTTAACAAAAATTGAGATTTCACCTCTTGCTTTTTCTTCTAACTCATTTATTGTTAATATCTTATCGGGTAATATTTTTAACATATTATCATTATTTGCTCCTTGATAAGTGCTTTGAGTTCCTACAACGAATAGTATCAGATCATATTTTGTATATTCTTTAAATTTAACTAAACTTTTACCAAATAATGACACTTCAAATTTTCCATATAAATCTTCCAATGTCAATATAGTAAATTCATTGCCATTTTTTCCTTTTTTATTTGCAACTCCCACAACTGAGCCGAATACCTTAATTTGACTGGGAATCTCAGTATTTTCCATAGCTGCTTCTCGTGTGTTGGTATTTGCATACACATACATATAATACTTCATTTTTTCTAAAGGATTACTTGTTAAATAAAATCCTAATACGCTTTTTTCATTTTCCAGTCTTGTTTTTTCATCCCATTCGGGTAATTCAGGCAATTGTGGACTACTCTCGATGATTTCTTCTGTTCCCATCATATCAAAAATTGTAAACTGACCGCTTTTTTTAGACTCATGGATTTTACTCGCTTCTTGAGAGGCATGCGCTATTGCTTTAAATTTTTCAGCTCTATTCCCCGGTAATTCATCTAATACACCTGCCATTATTAAAGATTCTATCACTGTCTTGTTTAAAACTTGAGTATCAAATCTCATTACAAAATTGAAAAAATCTGTAAAAAGCCCTCCAGATTCTCTTTCTGTTATGATAGTCGAAACTGCTACTTGACCTACATTTTTAATGGCATTTAATCCAAATAAAATCTTGTTATCTATTATTTTAAAATCTTTTTCTGAAGTATTGATGGTGGGATGAAGAATTTCTATACCCATTTTCTGAGACACTTCTACAAAAAGCGGTATTTTATCTGGATTTTCTTCTTTTGACAAAGTAGCTGCCATAAATTCTATAGGATAATGGGTTTTTAAAAATGCTGTTTGAAAGGCTACAAAAGCATAACATGCGGCATGACTTTTATTAAAAGCATATTCTGAAAATGCCTCCCAACCTGACCAGATTTTTTTTACTATTATCTCTGATACCCCTTTTTCCTTTGCCCCATTGGCAAATTTATCTTTCAAATTACCCATCAATTTAAAATTCTTTTTACTCATACCTTTTCTGAGAGTATCTGCTTCCGGACCAGTAAATCCTCCCATTTCACGAGATATTTTCATCACTTGTTCCTGATATACTGTGACTCCATAAGTCTCTTCTAAAGCACTTACTACCAAAGGATGATCATAAGTTACTTTTTCTTTTCCATGTTTTCGATTTATATAAATATCTATATACTGCATTGGACCAGGTCTATACAATGCCACTAAAGCTATTAGATCTTCAAATTTGTTAGGTCTCATCTCTCGAAGATATTTTCGCATACCTGATGACTCCAATTGGAATACTCCATCTGTCTCGCCTTTTGCTAATAATGAAAATGTTTGTGCATCAAACAAGTCTATATTAGTTAAATCCAAGTCAATATTTCTATATTCTTTGATTAATTCCAATGCTCGTTTTATCACCGTCAAGGTCTTCAAACCCAGCAAATCCATCTTCAACATCTTCAGATTTTCAAGCCATTTGCCCTCGTATTGAACCAATATCACAGAATCTTCTTTTTGAGGACTGATCGCCAACGGCACATAATCACTTAAATCGCCTGGACCTATAACTACTCCAGCTGGATGAACACCTATTTGACGAATCAAACCTTCTATTACCCGGCTATGATTAAATATCTTTTCATAATTTTCATTCGTTTTGATTGCCGCTGAAAAATCTGGATATTGTTGCAATGCCTCATCAAGTGTATATTTTTTGCTTGGATCACTAGGAAGTAGCTTAGTTAAATTATTGGCTTCTTGAGCGGGTATTTCCATCACTCTCGCTACATCCTTTAGAGCCGATTTGGCTTTCAAAGTGCCAAAAGTGATTATTTGTGTAACAGAGTTACGACCATATTTTTCAATAACATAATCTATCAATTCGCCACGACCTTCAGCACAAAAATCAATGTCAATATCCGGCATTTCTATCCTTTCTGCATTAAGAAATCTTTCAAAAAACAAACTATATTTCAATGGACAAAGTTGGGTTATTCCTAATAAATATGATACTATACTACCTACCGCTGAACCTCGACCAGGACCTACAGCTATCCCTTTTTTTCTGGCTGTGTCTATCAAATCTTTAACTATTAAAAAATAACTCTCAAAACCCATATTGATGATGACTTCGAGTTCGATATTTATCCTATTTTCTATCTCTGGTGTCAAGGCTTCATATCGATTTGGAACTGCTGAAAAACATAAATTTCGTAGATGTATCGCTTCTATACTTTGTCCACCTTCATAAGAGGTGATTGGCGGGGATGTTAATAATAATTCCTCTTCCGCTATATCTATCTTCGGTAACAAATACTTTTCATAATTCAACTCAAAATCTATCTGTTCTGTGATTCTCAATGTATTCTCTATCATTTCTGGAAAATCAGGAAAAAGCAATTTCATTTCTTCTTCTGATTTAAAATACATATTATGTGGATATTTCAATCGATTTGTATCAGAGTGAAATTTATTTGTCTGAATACACATCAATACATCATGCGCTTCTGCGTGTGCTTCTTCGAGGTAGTGACAGTCATTGGTCACCACCATCTGAGTAGAAGTTTCTTGGGCAAGTTCAATCAATATTTTATTAGCTTTTAATTCATCTTCTATCTCATGATTTTGCATTTCTATATAAAAATCATCTCCAAAGAGGTTTTTATAAAACTCAAGAGATTTTAAAGCTTCTGCTCTTGATTGTTTGAGGATTTTTTGTGGTATTTCGCCCTGAACGCAACCAGATAAACAGATCAAACCCTCTGTGTATTTACTTAATATTGACTTACTTATGCGAGGTTTATAATAAAAACCTTGGATATGAGAAATGGAACTAAGTTTACATAAATTTTTATATCCTATAGCATTTTTCACTAATAGGACGAGGTGGTATCTGGGGTCTTCTTTTGTTTTAGGACTATCATAATCTTTTTCTACAATATAGACTTCTGAACCAATGATAGGCTTAATTCCAATTTTTTTAGCGTTATTATAGAAATCTACTGTTCCATACATATTGCCATGATCGGTCATTGCTACTGCGGGCATACCCATATTTTTCGCAAATAATACTATCTTGTCTGTCCGACAAGCTCCATCTAAAATACTATACTGTGTATGATTGTGTAAATGTACAAAACTCATAAAAATCTACCTACCTATTACTTTAAATTTAGTTACTGTCACCTCTCCCCCACTCTGTCATCTCTCCCCCACCCTGTCACCCCTCCCCCCCCCTGTCCCCTCTCCCCCCCCCCGCCCCCCCTCCCCCCCCCCCTCCCCCTTAACGAAA
>WRLO01000115.1 GCA_009777575.1 Candidatus Cloacimonadota bacterium | reverse complement strand
TTCGAGTGATGAAGTATTAATCGCCTCAGATTTTACTTGACTAATTTGATGATATTTTAATAATGACATTGAAGTCTCCTTTTTAATTATTCTGTATCTTTCAATACTACAATAATATAAGGAGGCTTTTTGTCAAGAACTATTTTTAGATAATTATATATTTTTTAACATGTTAGCACACTCGGAAATATCAGTTAATGAATTTTTACTTTATGAAATGATCAAGAGCGATTCAAGAGTAGAAAGAATAAGCCATCATCATATCACTTTTCCAACGAGAGGACTACTATGAAAAAAAATATATTAATTTTGAAATTCGATTTTAGATAAAGTACTTGACAAAATTCATTAGTAATTTATTTTTGTCTTTATTGAATATAAAGGATGTAAATATGAATAAAAAAAGATTTTTCTTTGTAACTCATTTCTTTTTATTAGTGTTACTTTTATCTGTTTTCGTTGGATGCAACAATAGTAACACGAAGCAAGATATCGGTTATGCTTATGTAAGTTTTAGCGTCCTAACCATTGACAGCGAGTCTCCTGGCTATTCATATGCAACATTGCAGAATAATATAAAAAAAGATGTTGTCTACTATGGTTGGTTAAGTGACTATCGCAGAATGAGCTTTAGTGATGAAATTGAATTTGGAATTTATACCTTGACCATTTATTCTGAATATTACCAACAATATATTGATCACAACTTCATAATCAATACAGAAGATAATGAATTTAATCCTATAATTATTGTACCTGAAGGGTTTGAGGGTATTCGGTACACTTTACAGAATAATACTGGCTACGATATAAAATCTGTTTATGTAAAGACAAGGTTTATTTGGATTGAGATACCAATTGGTGATTTTATTCCCAACGAAAATATCCGTTCTTTTGTAATTGAAGAAAACATTGTACCTAGTAAGATAAGTGTTAAAATAGTCGATACTGAGAATAATAGTTATTCTAAATATGAAGAACTTGCCACAATTAATTCCCATTTTATTTTTACAAAAGATGATATGGATTTTGATAAAATCACAAATCATTGGGAACTACAAGATTCACATAGATTTGATGTTCTTGTATCAATTACTACAGTTCGCAATTCACCAAGATCCCATAGAATAACTATAAACTCTTTTATACAAGTATCGCAGCTGTCTATGAGTGTAAATAACGAGAGCATAATTTTTAGTCCTCCTAATTTCATTGAAGGCATTTATATTTTTTCAGGATTATATGATTTTATCCAAGGAGAAACATATCTTATAGAAATCGAAACAAAAAATCCTCATATAAAGGAAACTGTAAACCTCACAATTTCACAAGACTTAAATATTGATTTCCCTTTAATAATAGGGCAGGAGCAAATTGATCTAAGCTGGTTATTTTTACCAAAAGATTTTATAAATCAAGATTTAGTTACTATAGATTTGGAAGCAAGAATATCATGTCTAAGGTGGAGATTTAAATATATAGAGCATCTATTACCTAATAAGCGAAACTATGTGATACCAGAGTGGTTTATACCGTTAATCGACATAGATGATTTATATTATTTATCTTTATCTAATAATGATAACTGGATACGTATCTGGTTATACTATACAAACTATGTAGTATCTGGGCGTGTCAGTTTTAGAAGTTTTGAAGGATATACTTTGTTTTATGGTCATAGCGAAAATGAAATATAGAAGAAAAAAATCATACAAATTTTAGAGGATAAAATGAAAAAAAGTAAATTATTTTTGGTCGTCTTGATATGTTTGATCCTGACAAGCAGTTTGTATTCTCACCCAGTAAGAAATAGAGAAATTCAATACGAACAACCAGATGGAACTATACTCAATGTGTTTATATCAGGTGATGAAGTTTTTATGTTAATACATGATGAAGAAATGTATACAATAATTCGAGATTCTAGAACTCGTTTTTATTGTTGGGCTAGACAAGGAGAAGATGGTGAATTAGAATCAACAGGATTTCCTATCCATCTACATGACCCTAAAGATTTAGGATTAGAGCCAGGTGAAACTATATCATCTGAAAGAATGAGATTAAGATCCAGAAATATCCCTCATAATGAGAATATCCGAGGCAGAAGCGATTCTCGCAATACACCTTCTACATGAGATAAAAACCAAAGTAGTGATTTTTGTCAGATTTTCTGAGGAGTTTCCAAATATCAAGTTTCAAATAAAAATAATTAAACTATATTTTTTACAAAAATCGTAAAAAATACCACATTTTGCATTTATGTAATATTTTCATAGCATCATAAAGTGGCAAAAATGAACATAAAAAAAATAAACAATAAAAAAATAATTTATAACATATTAATTTATCAATATGTTACATTTTAAAAAATATTTTTTTTAATGTGTTGACAAAAATCCCTAGTAATTTTTCTTTGTTTTAAAGAAAATACAGTGAATGAAAAAAAATGTCGGATTGTCTGAATTGGCAAACAGTGCCACAAAGGCAGTTAGAGTAGTAAAGGAGGAAACAATGAAACATTGTTTATTTAAAAGCAGCTACACAAAAATAACCGTAATTATTTTGCTTGTGTTAGTTGTGTTTACAGTAATTATGGGTTGCTCAAGCCCGATGACTACAAACAATGATAGAGAATTTGTGATGGGAACTTTGTATCTGATGAGTTATCTTTCAGAAGATGACTTTGACGATTTTATACACTCGTACGAAAAGTATGAGATGAGAGTTTTGTCCAGAGAAATACGATGGCCATATGATTTTATCCGAATCTCTTACAATCAAATCTTTATCGAAGAACAATCTCTTTTGGAATTATTGGAAAACGACCACAGAGTTCATTGGGTTTCAAAGTTTCCAGACTGGACTCAAGGCGAGATGACTGTCCATTTGTTAGAGAAAGTAGATAAAGAAAATCTTGAAGATTTTTTACAAGATTACTCAGAATATGAGTTAAAAATCTTATTCTACGACAGAATCAGAAATAGAATTCGCATTTCGTTTGACCATAAAGCGATAGACGAGTATGATTTTATGAGAATACTTGGAGCAGACTCAAGAGTAAAACATTCAAACTTTCGCGAATCACTTCCTGATTGGGATCAAGGTAAGCTCATAATTGTATTTAAGAACTCTGATGAAAATGTTGATGAGTTTGTTAAAACATATTCAGATTATGAAATGAAATTGTTAAATCATTTTCCAGAAATAAAAATGGCTTTTTTTTCATTTAATCACTATATCGTAGATGAATTTGATTTATACGATATGGTCAAAGATGACCCAAGAGTTCTTGAAATTTGGTTCAGCTATATTGAAGATCCGGACTATAAATAAATATAAGGAGATAGAAAAATGAAAAAAATCATCTTAAGTTTCATGTTGTTAACATGCACTATTGGGTTATTGTTTGCAGAACGCGATTTCTGTGGCAGAAAGGAGAAAAATGAAAAAACATAAAAAGTCAATGAACGAATGTACCCGAATGATAGCATTGTTGATGATTATTTGTTGTTTGTTAATATCATTCATAAGTTGCAATGACGCAAAACCAACATATGCGAATCCATTTAACAGAGTTGATGGATTGGTTGAAGGTGAAATCAATGTGCTTTTTCAAGAACCAATCTCTGAAAAGTTTTTAAACGATTTTTTAACAACTTTTTCAAATTACAATCTTTCCGTGTTATCTTATAAACTGAACGGCGGTTTTATATTTTCATTCAACTATAATTTGATTGAAGCATATCGTCTTCTTACAGAGATAAAACAATATCCTATGGTTATATACGCAGTATTATCGCCCGGTTGGATACAAGGTGAATTAATACTCGGGTTAGATGTTTCTATCAATGAAGATGAGTTACAAAATTTTGTTTTATCATTTTCTAAATGGGAACTGAAATTGATTTCACACGCAATCTCGATTAACTATGTGAAATTATCATTTAATCCTGAATTAATTGATGAATTTGATTTTCGCAAAATGATAGCAAACCATTCTATTGTGAAATGGGTGGATTTTAACGGTCCAAATAGGCAGTGGGAGTCGGGTAAACTATTAGTGGAACTAAGCGATAACGATGCTACTAGTTTTATAGATAAGTACTCTACTTATGATTTAAGGCTTTGTGCTTTTTATGAATTATCGAAATTGCTTGTTGTGGAATTCAACACTGACAAGATTGATGAGTTTGAGATGTACGAAATAATCAATAATGACACAATGGTACAATACTTGAGTTTTAATTACTTCGAGGAAGTAACAAGAGGAGAAAAAAATGAGTAAATTTAATTTATTACTTTTCATTATGTTAATCATATTTGTACGGTTATTTGCTGAACTGGATTTTTGCGACCATACTGTGTTAGTGACTCTGGAAGCAAGCATAAGCGAGTTTAATGCTTCAAAGGATATAAGTTTCTTTGGAAATTTTGAAAAAACATCTATCGTAAAAACACCATATTTTGCATTTATGTAATATTTTCATAGCATCATAAAGTGGCAAAAATGAACATAAAAAAAAATAAACATAAAAAAAATGAATTTATAACATATTAATTTATCAATATGTTACATTTTAAAAAATATTTTTTTTAATTTTCAAACTAGATTATTTAAAAAGCTCTTGACAAAATTCGAGAACATATTATTAATGTTCACATAGAGTGGAATTAGCTGGCACAAATTGATTTTTGTCAGCTGCATAAATAAAACATAAAACACTTTGGAGGTTATTTTGAGAATAACTAAAAAATGTTCAATATTAGCTTTTTTGCTAATATTTGTTTGGATGAAGGGCTATTCAGCTTGGTTAGAGATTGTTCCGAGTATAATAACCCAAAATGATGGTTCTCGTATCGATGTATTTAGATCTGGAGATGAATTTCACAATCATGATTCATCACACAATGCTTTGGAGAATGTATCCTCGATCGAGATGATTCAAGTTATTGAAATAAAAACATGGAGGATTTATGTGTAAAATTGAAACAATAATAGTGATGCTAATTTTAGTTATCACATCATTAATGTCGATAAGTTGTAATATCGCTGAACCTGCTGCCACAGCGGAAGTAACAGTAACTCTTAAGACATTAAGCAATAGTGCTATAGGTGCAACCGTAACTTTAACGAACAATGGTAGTCCTGTGAATACATACACTATGGCTGCTATAGAAAACCATTTAGAGTTTACAGACATACCTTTTGGAATTTATACAGTGAAAATTGTTCATGATGATTTTGAGGAATTTATTTTTGAGCAATTGAATGTTCAATCTGTAAAAAGAAACTATAATGCTATGCTAATTCTAAATGAAACCAACGAAATCTATTTTACAATTGGAACTTCGGGTATATTCTGGGGTAGTGCTCCTTATGGCACATTCTTGATAAAGAATCATAGACAACTCAAAGAAACTTTTGAAGATCCAAGCATCGAATGGGTAGATGACATACCAATATGGGAACGATATAGTAGTGACTTTTTTAATGAAAATGCACTTTTACTATACGCTTTTTATGGTTCTGGTGACAATGCTCCAGAGTTTGAAGTTGAAAGATTGGTTAAAGAGGGTAAAACACTTACAATATACATTATACAACACGGTATGACAGAAGGGTTGATGCTTTTTTCTATAACCATTCTTATAGAAGTAAACAAAGTTAATGTGACCAATGTAGAAAATATTGAAATCATCACACAAATCATATACGATGAAGACGGAGGAGACTAAAATGAAAAGAATTAATAAGTATTCAATATTAGCTGTTTTACTAATATCATTGATTATTTTTCTAATATCAGCATTGGGTTGTTCAGAAAGTAATCCTACAAAACCAGAAATCAACTTAGAAAATCCAGCCCCAACAGGTAAATTTGTACAAGGTGAAATTAGAATAAGTACAAGATATTATGAATGTATTGAAGACATTCTGGATTCATATTCTGAGTATGGATTATCGATAGAATCTGGCTGGCTAAGTTCTAGCTTTGTCTTATCTTTTAATTACAACCAGACTGATGGAAATGACCTAGTGACAATATTAGAAGAAGACCCAAGAATAGATTGGGCAAATTTAGCGCAAGGTTGGATTCACGGTGAATTAATAGTTGGTCTTAGCTCATCTACGAACGATAAAACAATAAATGATTTTATTCGTTCATATTCAAGATATGGTCTAAAAATAGTAACATCAGCAAGATCAATCAATTATTTCAGATTGTCTTTCAATCCAAGTTTGGTTGATGAATTTGATTTTAGATATATAATGCATGATGACCCGCTTGTAAATTGGGTTGATTTCAATGGACCTCTAAGAATATGGGTTTCTGGAGAATTTTTCGTTTCTCTACATGATAATGACTATCACAGTTTTATAGAATCTTATTCTATTTACACAGTGAAATTAAAAACTTACAATGAATTTACAAACTCACTGTTAATAGAATTTGATCACACTGAAATTAATGAATTTTTACTTTATGAAATGATCAAGAGCGATTCAAGAGTAGAAAGAATAAGCCATCATCATATCGCTTTTCCAACGAGAGGACTACTATGAAAAAAAATATATTAATAGCTCTTTTGAGTTTTATTATTGGCAATTTGTTTGGAGGGTATGATTTCTGTGATAGAACTATTCTTGTGACGTTGGAACCTGAATACAGTCATTATACCGGAGCTCTTGAAGCAAGTTTTTTTGGTAGTTTTGAAAAGGATTCTGTTGAAAACATTTTTCAAATTCATAATGAAGCTGCTATTAATGCACTAAATTCAAGAAGCCCTGGACAGTTTAGATCAATATATTTAATCACCTTACCAAGGAATGACAAAGCTAAAGTTCTTGAAGCTATTGATGAGTTAAATACAATAGAAGGTATCCAATCAGCGAAACCGAATTATATTACCACTCCCACTCTAATTCCGAATGATGAGTATTGGCATTATACCAGTTTATGGAATTTACATGGAACTCACGGAATAAAAGCACCAGAAGCATGGAATGTAAGCACAGGTTCTCACAATGTTAGAGTAGGAGTTATTGATACTGGAATATCATCACATCCAGATTTAAATGCGAATGTGGATACTCAATCTGGTTGGAACTTTGCAGAAAATAATGACAGCTGGATTGACACTCATGGTCACGGAACTAAAACTGCGGGGATTCTTGGAGCAGTGGGTAATAATCATATTGGGATTGTAGGTGTAAACTGGAATGTGACTATGGTTCCAATGAAAATAGTATTTGGTAGTAACGGGCAATCTCACGAAGATCATATGGTTAAAGCTGTAGAATGGGCAACAAATTTATGGGGGACAGAAAATGAGATCCCAATATTAACTATGAGTTATAGCGGATACGGATTTATTTTGGATTTACAGACTGCGATAAGCAATTTTCCGGGATTGTTTATATGGTCAGCGGGAAATCATGGATCAAATCTCGATAATTTTTCAAAAATTCATGATTTCAGTAGCTTACCTAATCTGATTGCTGTGGGTGCGATAGATATGAATGGAAACCGTAGTGTTTGGGGTAAAGAGTCATCAGCATATTCAGCCACTAATCAACATGTTCATATATATGCCCCCGGTTCTTTGGGATTCTCAACAAGTGTAAACAATACTTATTCTGGCTATAGTGGCACATCAATGGCAGCTCCTCATGTTGCTGGTGTGGCTGCATTGTTACTCTCTGTGAATCCTACACTTTCAGCCTCAAGTTTGAAAAACATAGTTCTGGACAGCGCTGACAATATTCAAATATCTATACATAACAACCCCAACCATACAGTTCGTAGACTAAATGCCCACAGTGCCATTCTTTCAGTAGTAGAAATAACTGTTTATGATATAGAAGCAGAATCAATATCAGGACCCCTAGAAGTTATATTCAACGACACATTAGAGTTTACTGTATCAGTCGTTAATACTGGCAGTGCTGCAATTTATTCTCATGAATACACAACCCACTTGATGCGCGGTGGGTTAACAATCGCTTCTTCACATGGTGTAGACCTAGCACCCGGAAAATCTCATGATTTTGTATTTAATTGGACACCTTCAACTTATGGATTTTACCAATTAAATGGACATGTCAATTATTCATTAGATCAAGTGCCTTCTAACAACACTACGAGCAATATGTCAGTCACCGTGCAAACCGATTTTTTAGCAATATCCACTCAGGGACCATACAACATACCCAATGCAATCCGACTCATAGCTCCGGGTGGTAGATTAGAGTTGGCAGGGGGCTGGTATAATTATCCTGATAAGCTCAGTCTCAAAAACAAAGATTTTCATCTGATAGGCACAGGTGATGAGAGTTATCCTACGACACTGACAGCTTGGTTTGAGATAGAAAATGTCACGAGTGAAGCAAAAATAGAGAATATCATCTTCACTCCCAACTGGAATAAACATTTTGAAAGTATCTTGCGTT
>WRLO01000114.1 GCA_009777575.1 Candidatus Cloacimonadota bacterium | reverse complement strand
ATATGGCAATAATATTCGTTGGGCATGTGATTGATATAGTTCATGTAAAAGTGGATATTGATCCTCTCCATTACTTTGGTGGCGGTTTTTTGTTTTATCCGCACCAACGGTTTCAGCTAGGGGTTACAGTCGGTGATGTTGTCTTACCTTTTAGCACGCATCACAAAGGAGGAAGTGTTAAAAATCCCGATCTTCTTGGATTAGGTTATAGCCTGTCGCTCGCTTATGATATTCCGATGAAAAACATGGGGCTTTTGGTAGGTTGCGGATTTTTTTATGCACCGACAAAACTAGAGTTACAAATACTCTTACCTACTACAAGAATGCATTCTATGGGATTATTTACAAAGATTAGGTATTAAAAAAATATATATTGGAGGACACAATGAAAAAATTATTTATAGATAAACGGCAAACTTCGTCTGACTATGCATTTTTACAATTTATTTTACATATTTCTCATATTTTTGTTGACAGAAAACTATAAAAAAAGATAATGTCCTAAACTGAAGGAAATGACCTTTCAGAAGATAGTGTGTTAATGTGGGTATGACAGTACCAGTGTTTCGCAAGCTGTTCAAAAGTCACACGCTATCGTATGAAGAAAGAATAATAAAAAAAAGGAGAATCATTATGATTGTTTTTAAAAAGCAGGTAGTCTCATTTTTTGTATTGTCGTTTTTATTTTTGGGAGTTCTTTTGTTTTTTATCACGAGTTGTGTTAAAACCAGATTACTAGAACCTCCAATTGAAGAGGATGTCTATTGGAATCATTTTCTAAGCAAAGAAGATACCACAATAAATTTCATTACAAATGCAGCTGTGGCAGAAAACCTTCTTCTTTGTACAACTGTTGGCATAATGACAATGTTTGATGACATCACTTCAGGAGTAAGTTTCATGAAATCTCTATACCATATTGCAACTGTATTTGACACGCCACCCCTTCTGTCTAGGGATTTATTAATTGCTCCTGTGGTAAACAAAACAGATGAGATACTTTTTATTCACTATGAAAAAACATCGTATAGTGCTGGTGCTCTTCTTACGAGTGATTTTAGAGAAGATTTCGCCGACTGGTCTTTTGAACAGAGGAGAACATTTGGAGCAATGAACGACCAAAATCGATTTGTGACTGTAATGACAAATAATAACAGAGGAGTACCTGAGCATGAAATACGGAATTACATAGTATACGCAGACATTGAGATTTTTCCGCACCCTATGAGCTCTGCTGTTCGAGTTGTCAATACAGGACATTGGAGAACTCCATCTATGCAAGGGACTGCTCTCCGCATAGAGGATATATTTGCATTTAAGGACAAGTTTTATATTTCCTTTTTTCAATTCAATCAAAAAAATCTTGACCGTTGGGCATATTGTGTAGAAATATCTTCAGATGGCACGATAAAAGAGTTCGATAACCCATTTGGATATCGGTTAAATAACATCTACAAATTTTTTGAATACGATGGATACTTGTTTGCTCACGCCATTGATAAAACTCTAAGGTATACTGTTGACGGTGAGAATTGGATTGCTTTATATACCTTAACACCGGTGGTAAACACATTCAAAGTGATAGATGGTTTTCTTTTTGTCCATCTCAAAGACAATATCTATATGATTGATGACCTTTTAGGTGATACCAAAGGATATAGACTGCCAAAGGAAAACAGAGCAGGATCTACGATCACGGCAATAAACAAATTCAAAGATGATTTAGTGATAGCGACAACTCATGGATTGTATTACAAATCATTTGAAGAAGTAATGAACGACAAAGAACTAGCATTCTCTCTTGACAGAGGGGTGCTCAATTTAGAAGGAGGTCTTTGATGAGATATTTTTTTATACTAATTATGATTTTTAGTATCTTTGCACTAAACGCCGAAGGTGTCTGGATACATGATGCTGGTAATCCTGAAAACAATCAAGCCTACAGTGCAGAAACTCTAAAACCACGAAGGAAACGCCTGTATTTCGATGCAGGGATGAGTGTTAACGATACTAGATTAAACTTTGCAAGCACAGTTAGTAAAGATGGTTTTGATGGGGAAAAAATTACGTATTTAGATAATTATAGCATTCCTAACCTAAATGCGAGGTTAGGGTATAGAGTAAATAATAGATTTATTCTTGTCTCGGATTTTCAAACCATTGGTATTAGGGAGAGTTTTTACTATGATATGGCAATAATATTCGTTGGGCATGTGATTGATATAGTTCATGTAAAAGTGGATATTGATCCTCTCCATTACTTTGGTGGCGGTTTTTTGTTTTATCCGCACCAACGGTTTCAGCTAGGGGTTACGGTCGGTGATGTTGTCTTACCTTTTAGCACGCATCACAAAGGAGGAAGTGTTAAAAATCCCGATCTTCTTGGATTAGGTTATGCCTGTCGCTCGCTTATGATATTCCAATGAAAAACATGGGGCTTTTGGTAGGTTGCGGCTTTTTTTATGCACCGACAAAATTCGACATAGGAATAATTATCCCTATGTCAGATATGCATTCTATGGGATTATTTACAAAGATTAGGTATTAAAAAAATATATATTGGAGGACAAAATGAAAAAATTATTTATAGTTTTTATCTTGCTTTTAATAGGTGCGTTAAACGCACAGTCTCCCAGTGCAGATGATAATAATATAAAGGGACAAAGGTTTTACTTAGATGCTGGCATAGGATCTGACTTTGTGATAATAAACTTTAAGCAAAGCAATCACGGCTTTCGTAGCGAAAAGATAGAGGGATTAATAGGATCTACCCACGACTTTTTTAAAGGACCAACATTAAATTTAAAATTAGGTTACAGGCTGTCTGATAGAGCTATTCTTATTACTAATTATCAGACAATATATGTAAGAGAGTCTTTTTTTTATAAAGTAAATTTGGGAACCATTCAAGAGAAAAATTATTTATTGGATTATCGAATGGATATAAAACCAGATGATTACCTTGGCTTTGGTATGATAATATACCCTCATCCTCGTTTTCAATTAAGCACTACACTTGGTTTTGTAAGAGCAGGTATTTCATCAGAAGGATTACCTAGCAACTTGTATCCCCCTTTTACTATTTACCCTTATAGTTCTGAAATCAGAAGCTCTGGCAGTATTTTTAATGCGGGTTATGAAGTCTCGCTCGTTTATGATATTCCAGCAAAAAAAACTGGTATCTTAATAGGTTGGAGATTATTTTACGCACCAAGAATTGATTATATCTCCTTTATTCCAACGTATACAGACCCTCCTGATTATAGCATAACATTGGCAGGGTTATTTGTAAAGATTAGATATTAATATATATATATTGGAGGTATTAAATGGAAAAAAACAAAACAGAAAAAGTAGAGAGAATGTACATTTTAAATCTGATATTATTTATGGCACTACTCGTAGTAGGCAATAGTTGCATTCGGATTGTTAAAGAGGTAACTGATTATATTGAAGTGGACAAACTCGGATATTGGAATCGCTCATTGCATTATAATACGACACTTAATTTTAAAGCAAATGGTATCGCAGATGAGGACAAGTTTTATAGCATTGGACCTGGCGGTCTAGCTATACACACAAATTTAGAAACATCTCCTAATACTGATGCTCCAAACACTAACACTCTAGGACATAGCCACAAGCCTGTGATGTCAGAGAAAATGTCTGCAAGATTTAGCGGAAACCAGTTTCGTGCAGTTAACCTTCGAATGAATAAGGTAAATGCAACAGATTTTTATTTTGCACCTGCTGCTTTTAAGGAAGATTTTAAAGATTATGCATTTCTCTTGCGACGTTTTGATACAAAATTTGGAGTATTCAACGAAAATAACAATAGATTTGTTACTATCATAACAGGTCCCAATGCACCCTTCTATGGATACGGAACAAATACTTATTTTCTATATCTAGATTTTATAGCGACACAGGAATCGCATTATATCTCAATAACGGACATGGGGTATTGGGATGATATAAAGCCGAGTGGTGCGATGCATTTTCATAAAAACAATTTTTATGCTGGCATTAGCACGTCTGGTTTATATCATCTAGTAGAAATATCGAATGACAATAATGTAACCATTTTACCAAATCCATTAGGCATAAATGAAGCAATAAGTGCCTTTGTAACTTTTCAAGATCATTTATTTGTACAAATGCATTATAATGGTTTGCTTGGATATTCTTTTGACACTGTAAATTGGCATGAAATAGCTAAAATTACACCTGTTCGATCAGACTGGGTAGCAATAGATGACTATTTGTTTACCTATTGGGGTGACAGAGTATATTTTATAGAAAACGTGTTTGGCAGTATCGCACTGTATGGTTTACCGGTCGCAAATGTTGAGGGTGCGACCATCACCTCTGTAAGTAAATTTAAAGATGACCTCGTACTCACCACCACAAACGGTATTTACTTTAAATCGTTTGAACTAGTGATGAAGGACAAAGAAAGAAGATACCCCAAAGGAGATAGATTTCATTTAGGAGAATTAGGAGACTAAGATGAAAAGAATTTTACTTTTTTTAACTGTAATGTTTGCTTGTGTTCTGAATGCACAACTGCCAGTATGGACGTATGATAAAGATGATCCAACAGATCCAAGTATCATAAACAATGAGCAGTCATGGCAAGCACCAATATGGCAATTTGTTTCTCAAGATGTTGAGAGGAACTTTCTCTCACCTTTCTATGAATCAGAAGAGTTGCTTTCAGGCTTTAAAAATTTGCTGCCTACTGTAGGTTTGCTGACTGAAACGAATTACAATAACCACAACGTAAGTTCAATAGCATATGGGACCGCTTCAGATTTTAATCATAGCGATGGATGGCACATTTTGAGCTTGTTTATGGGAGACAGTAGTGAAGCATTCGACGACATGGACGATGATAACAATAATGGTAGACCTTATGTCGCGTTGTATAATATTGACCGAGGTATTATTCGGGTGTTTTTCAGGAGCTTGCAGCCTTATGAAGATGATAACGAGAACACCCACGCCTTTATCGAATTTAACACCGACCCTACGAATAATACGGGGATATTGTCTACTCTGGCAACAGGGAATGGTAATAGCTACACTTCATCAAAATTATCTAAGTAAATTAAATAATCGTATAAACTATCTAAAAAACAATTTAGCAGATGTAAAAATAGAAAACTATTTAGGCGTAGTAGACAATCTCATGTATTTTTACTCAGGGTATTTGACAGGGGTCAACACCCTCGGACTGCATAGACAGCCTGAAATAAGTGGGAACATAACAAAAAGTAAAGTTATACGAAATTTTACAATCAGACAGCCGGGTGCACCTGGAAATTTAGAAACAATTCCTTTATATGATCATACTTTAGGCGTGCTAAATTATACAATATCTCCTGAGATTGTATATCGAAAATGGAATAAGCATACGTTGAAATTAAATAGTTACGACAGATTTTCTTATAAAATATCAAAATTACCAGATGGTCTGATAGTTAATAACCAACTTAATTTAAACCCTAACCCACGTGATGTGGAAATTTCCTTCAATTTTATGATTTTCTCTCAAACAGATATGGGAAACATAGGGGATCTAGATGTTACAGGTACATTATTCAAAGAATTATTCGCTGATATGCATGAACATCTAAATTTCATTGATTATTCAGAATATCGTGCTGTTCTTAGCAAACTTCGAAAACAGTTTTATGCTTTTACTTATTTTATTGCTGCTGATGATGCGTTAGGGTTAGTGATAAACCCAACAAGAGGCGTAACTATTGAAAAGTCAACGATGTTGATAAGTATAAAAGCTACATTTGATTATTACGATACCAGTAAAGAGCCGTACATATATCTAGCCAACTATTTTGCTGACAGCTATGAGGAAAGTGGGAGTAAAAGGTTTCCTCTCAGTCCTACCCAAATGATCAGTAATATCTTTGAAAATCGCAACGAATTTGATATATATCGGTCATTGGATCAAAAGTATGTAGTCGATTATGGAGCGACTCTCTCAATAAATAATACGACCTTCACAAAAAATACAGAAATAGATCATGATCAACTATTTGGTTTTGAAATTAAAAACGGCACCATGAGTATAGAAAATAGCAATGTTAATATCGACAATGCTCGCATGTTAGTTCTTGCCCCAAATTCAAAAGTTTTTATTACAAATGCCATTCTAGCTATGGATTTGTCAAATATAGTAGTGGAAAATGGAGCAAAGTTGTACATTAGTAATTCTGAGATATTATCGACTTCATCCAGCTTTATATTGGCAAAAGGCGTTGGTTCCGAAATACATCTCAACAATCTCTCAAGTCCAAGTATCCTAAAAAATGTCCAATTGATCGATGGCGGCAAACTTTTTCTAGACGGCTCAAATGTCAATATTACAGAGGGTAGCATCACCTTGTCCGGTTCGTACAGTGAGCTAATCCTGAACAATGACAGTGAACTGTACATGTCTGGCAGCCAAAGCACCTTGTCTGTGTCAAATGGGGCAAAAGTTCAGGTAAATGATGACTCAGAAATTCAAGTCAGGGATGGGAGCACTCTGTCACTATCAAATCAATCGGTAGTCACGGTAAACAATTCTAGGATTTTCTCAAACAACGAGAGTAATATTATCCTCAGTGGCAGCAGCAAACTGAGCTTTGAGAACAGTAGTGTCTTTCAAACAGAAAACCACATCACTATCACTGGCCACACAGGTGGTTTGTGGTTTGAGCATGAAGAAATGGATTTCGGAGACGGCAACGGTAATAGCTCGCTAAACATCAGGGGTCCACTAGCTATGCCAGAAACGATGGCACAGGGAGATCGAATAGAATTTTCAGGATTTAGTAGAATAGACAACATCGACCCTATCACGATCACGTCAGGTAGCGACTATCAATGGGATGGCTTGTTTTTTGAAAATTGCAACAAACGAAATTCCACGCTCACTGCCAGAAACCTTCGAGCAAACATTTCAGGCATCAGCTACATCGGTGTCATAAATAGTGAACTCTATATATTTGACTCCACTATCACAGGCATCCAACAGCTGTTTGCCATATCAAAGAGCGAGATCCATCTAAACAACGTAAATTATTCTGAAAATAAAAAAGGGATATTTATCTCAGGTGCCGACAGGGTATCTATAAACACCACCACCATCAGCGAAAACCAAACGACAGGTCTGATAGTAGAAAACTCACCTTCCTTAGAGAATGATATGTTTCACAATACGATCAGCAACAACAATGGATCTGGTTTTGAAAAGCTAAATTCTCACATGAACATAGTTAACAACACATATGTCGATAACCAGTATGCAGGTTTTCGCGATATGGGTAATATAATTAGTGCTTTTCATGCAGGTACCTTTATCGCAAACAACAAATATGTAGATGTCATGGCAAAAGCGAGCTCCTTTCCATCATTTCAGTACGCACCATCTAGTGTCATGGCAAGACCACAGGTCGGGTACAGCCCCGATAGCGACAACCTGTACAACAACTTTTTTCTATATGCGATTGATGTTGGCAGTGATCGAATCGATACAGGGGCACTAGCGGTCGACACTACAAACACAGCGCGCTTTTATCCTTCAAAAGATGCTTTTAAATTCAACACAATACTTCCTTTTGAGATATTTTATAATGCCGTAGCTCGAATAGAAACAGGAGACTTTGAAATAGCAAGGGATCTCATGATAGAAATAATCGAGGTTTATGTAGACATCGAGCCCGGATATGCTAGAAAAGCACTTGCATTTTTACCATATTTTCAAAAGACTCTGGATACCGATCCTTTTGAATTGATAACCTATGTCAATAGCCTAGACAACCCTCACCTCGAAACAACAAAGAGGGAAACTCTCGCCGTCCTTTATCTGTTCAACAAAGAATATTTTTCCGCGATAGAAGAATACGACTACCTCATAGATCATGCAGAGAGTTTGATGGAGCAAATGGTAGCCGAGCTGAACAAGCTCTACTGCGAATTTCAGCTGTCACAAATGGCTGGGACATTGGGTGTAGGCGACAAAACCTCTATCACTGTGCTTTCTTATAATCAAAAGCAACATGAAATTTATGCCCGTATGCATGATTTCCTTTTCGGAGAAGGCGATGCAGAGGATGAAGTCATCCCCGAAGTAGTTTTAAAGCTCGAAGGGCGGAACTATCCAAACCCCTTTAACCCAGAAACAGTGATCAAATTTGCAATTCCCGAATCAGCAAATGTGCAAATAAACATTTATAACATCCGAGGCCAAAGAGTTAAAAGTCTGGTAAATGAGTACTTTGTGCAGGGTCATCATGAAATCATCTGGAACGGAACAAATGAACATGGGCAAATAGTAGGTTCTGGCGTGTATTTTTATCGTATCCAAACAGAAAAAGAGTCTTTGACCCAGCGTATGCTGCTGCTGAAATAGTCGAAAAGTAACCTATTTCTGTAGGGAACGCATTTATTCGTTCCTTATATATTCTTGATACATAATATGTTACGTGGCGGAGATCCAATTCCCCTCCTTCGGAGGGGTGGCTGCGAAGCAGACGGGGGGGTGAGCTACG
>WRLO01000113.1 GCA_009777575.1 Candidatus Cloacimonadota bacterium | reverse complement strand
TCGTTTAAAACCCGGACATCAAAAAACCCGGGTTAAATTGTTTGTTTCGGGGTGACGGGTGGTACATTTTAAACTATGTTACGTGCTCGCAATGACAAGTACCGGTCGATTGATTAAGATAGTTCTTTCATGCCAAATTTGTGGGTCAAGTTTAGACGAATATGAGTGCATTTTATACGAGGAAAATAAAAAAATAAATAATGGAGGCTACTTTATGAAGTCACAAAAGATTACGCAGAGAAGTGTTGTAATGTTAATGATTTTACTTTTTTTATGGACAATGGTTCATGCAGAAGAAAATCCAACACTTCACAGGTTGTTAACGATTGAAAACGTGAGAGAAGAAAGTTTTGCTAATTTGCTACGAGTTCACGATGTCAATCGGGACGGCATAGCTGACATGATCATGCATCATGACACTGCCGAAGGTTTTTTGATCCGATTAGGCAATGAAGACTTTAATGTTTTCATATCACCACAGAATCAGGTTTATTTAGAAAGGGGAGGACAATCTTACCAGCCAGCATGGTTGCAAAGATCATATGCCTTTTCTTATGATTTGAACAACGACGGGATTTCCGATTTTACTCATCTTGTAGATAGAGATTTTGGATATAGAACAGACTTGTTCAGCGGAGCAGAAACTGTTTACTATCGTTTACCAGTTGATGAATGGTTATTAGAAAGTAAAGAAGGCATACCTCAAAAGTACACAAATGACCATTCTTTAAAATTTCCATTATCTACAAATGCGAGGTATGATTTGAATGGTGATGGAATTGATGATGTCGTACTTGTATTTAATAGATGTCGATGTGTAGGTCTTACAGAGGGTCCATGTCTTACATTACCTACTACTTACATTTATTTTGGAAAGATAGACTTTACACCTTTTAATTATGATGCTCGTATCGATTCGACACCAGGTTTACTTTTTGGGCATACTTCTTATATTGGCGATATTGATGGTGATGGCATTGATGATTTAGTGCTTTCAGTTTTAGATGAAATGCCTAACCCCAACCGAGATATAACTTCATTTAGGATATTTTGGGGTGGTGATAACTTTCCGAACGATTGGGTAGATTTCACTTTCCCTGATGGTTTGGCAATGCACGGGACAGATCCAATGAATGATTCCACCAAACTAATAGATTTGAACAATAATGGGAGAGCTGATTTAGTAACTACAGCTGGTATCATATCATCAGACTCAAATAGAAATTTGAGTTTTCATAGACCAGAGATATACGATAGGTATTTTGGTGCAATTCGTTGGATAAAATGGAATAACGATGACTATTATGAGGCAGTTCCGCACGTCCCTTATAATGTTTTTCAGTCAATAAACATTTATTGGGGTGATGAAACAAAAACTTATACAGATTACACCCTTGTAATTGATGTAAGCACTAACGTATCTTTGTTTAATCTTAACTATGAGGTTCTCCCTAATTTTTTCAATCGAACTCATGGAATTTTAGGGCATTTTGGGTATCATCATAAGGAACATAAATATTTGTTCCACTTATCATCGACACAATACATTTCCGATGAGCAATATATAGTTAAAGAGAATGATATCGTTATACCTAATTTGAATATAAGTATGTCAACATACCCTCTTCCTTTCTTAGATAATCTAAATATCAGAATAGACTCAAAGGAAAAATCGAGTATTGACATAGCTGTCTTCAACATCAGAGGACAAAAAATCAGAGAAATCAAAAGCGATTCCCCGCAAATATCGTGGGATGGCAAGGATTTCAGTGGTGCTACTGTATCAAGTGGGATCTATTTTCTGAGAGCTACTCAAGGAAATAATCAGGTAACCACTAGAGTAGTCAAAATAAAATAAAAGCAGAAATCTCCGATTTCTCCATCCGTAGCAGAAATCTCCGATTTCTCCATTTCGCTTCATCCCTACGGGATGCGGTTTGGTGTGTGTATCCGTTTCTACCGAGCGACACATCTCTACGAGATGTGCAAGGAATGATTTTATATAAAATGGACTCAACATCATTATCCAAATATGCATAAATCAATATATTGGTATCAATAAAAATCCTATCAGTCATATAAATCATCTCTACTACACTTGAATGTAGTCGGAAGCAGAGGACGAGTATTCATGATAGAATCAGGTCTACTACACGCTCTGATCCTTTTAGGTGTTTCTAAGCTTAAATGAGAAACCAGTTCCTGCACTCTCGATACATGCTCAATTGGGAGAGCCCGGATCTTAACAAACAGCTCATTCAAAGAAACTGTGTTGCCAATTTTTTCCATTTTCAACTCCTAACAAATTAAAATTTTATTCGTCTGTTTTTAACAATGACAGAGCCATTATTTTACAGTCAGATTTTTTTCAATAAAAAAAATTGATTTTTTGAAATATTTTGTAACCTTTTTGAAACCCCGTTACTTTATTTATTGGAACGGACAAATACGTTCCCTACAAAAAATAATTTCGGAGGCGTTTTGAAAAGGTTTTATTTATTAATCTTCTTCATTTTCATAATGGCAGTATTATCAGCTACCACTATCAGCGGTATCATCTCAAACCGTACAAATGGACAGCCAATAGAGCTTGCTAATGTGATTATCAAAGAGACAGGGCAGGGGACTATTTCAAACAATAGAGGATATTATGTCGTCACAAATTTAGAACCTGGAACATACACTTTGTTTGTTTCTCATATCTCTTTTGCCGTCACAGAACAGTCTGTAGTTGTGAAAGATGAAAGCAATGTTTATGCGAATGTTGAACTAACCCCAAGAGCAATTCAAATGGATGAAATAGTGATATCGGCTACGAATGCCAAAGATGATATTAATTCTCGTGAAATAGTTATCAGTCGAGTAGGGCAATCCACAAGACAAATTCTGGATGTTGTATCTGTAGTAGAACCCGATGTCTTTCGTTCGTTATTGACTTTACCGGGCGTGACACCGATAGCAGATTTTTCAAGTGGTATGTATATACGCGGCGGAAGCCCCGACCAAAACCAGATTTTGCTCGATGATATAGAGGTTTACAATCCTACTCGTTTTGGTGGTTTGTTTAGCACCTTTAATGTGGATGCTATTGAGAGTGTAGAGCTTTACAAGGGTGGTTTTCCAGCAAAATATGGAGGTCGTTTGTCATCAGTTTTGGATGTCAGAAATAGAGATGGAAACAGAAAATTTCATCAAGGGAAGGCTAATCTTAGCTTGATAAGTTTACAGGCCACTTTAGATGGTCCATGGCACCTTGGCAGTCAGTCAGGTTCATATATGGGTTCTTTTCGTAGAAGTCATTTAGACCTTATGCGTCAAGCTATCGATGTCATTCCTGACTATTATTTTTACGATGGGCATATCAAGCTCAACTATGATATTGGTCAGCGGGATAGGCTTTCTGCCAGCACATATTTTGGTTATGACAAACTGGATATGGACATAGGCTCAAGAATGGTTTTGGGGTGGGGAAATAATACTTCATCTGCTCACTGGATGCATATCTTTACACCACAATTATTTTCGCAATTTATGGTAGCCAATAGTTCGTTTGAGTCTGTTTTGGAAATGTATTCTGGACAAAATAGCTTTAAAAGAAAAAATCGTATAGAAGATATTACAGCAAAAGGAATTATGAGCTACACCCCCAACAATGCTCATTTACTGGAATTTGGCTTTGAAACAAAGTATAATACGGTTGATTTTATAAATACCACAGGATTCGATATGCCAATGGAAAAATTACCTAATGTGCAGGTTGAAACTATCACAAACGATATTTACATTCAAGACTCTTGGACAGTAAACTCTTTTTGGACTTTTCAACCAGGTGTACGAGCATCAAGCTATACCACTACAAAGATAAACATGCCATCAGCACCAGATGCAAACTATTTCAGGGTGTCACCCAGAGCCTCACTTCGCAGGAGATTGTCTGTAGATAGCAATGTTTATGTAAATTATGGTAGGTACTATCAATTTTTGGCTCAGATAAATCCCGGTATCAGCACTCCACTTGATGTATGGGTACCTCGTGATGGTTCTGTCAAACCCGGCCAGGCAGATCATTATATACTTGGATATAAGCATGAACTGTTGGAAGGTTTTGCTCTGGATATTGAGCTGTATTACAAAGACATGAAAAATCTTGTCGATTACAATTGGGATGTGGAAGCTGAATACGATCATTACACTTTTGCTCTCAACGATGTTTTGAATGTAGGAACAGGAAATGCAAAAGGGGTGGACTTTTTACTGAGGACTGATAAATGGGGTTGGGCTGGCTTTCTCGGATATTCCTTTGGTGTAACCAAATATAAATTTGAAAACACCAATCTCAATCCTCAAACTGGGCAATCTGAATATTTTTATCCCAAACATGACAGAAACCACCAAATAAATATGGTGCAATCGTACAACATCACCCAGCAAACAGGAAAACAGCTCTGGGGTGCTGATATGCTGGTAGGAATAACTTATGCTTATGCAACAGGACAACCGACTGCAGTGCCAGAAATGGTTTATCATGCTGGAGACCATATCGAGTTTTTATATAGTTATGCTGATGCAGAGAGATTACCTTATTATTCTCGACTTGATCTGAGCTTTAAACTGCAATGGTACAACAGAAAAAATATGATAGAAGCATATTTACAAGTGATTAATGCTACAAACAGAAATAATGTTTTTAGTAGAAATTATTATGTAGAATTTGATGAAACAGGCATTATGGAATTAAAATATGCTGATTTCAACCAGTTTCCGCTGATACCTTTTATAGGAGTTAATGTGTCATGGTAGAATTAAGAAATATGAATTATGAATTAAGGAGAACAATAATGAAAATATTATTTTCACTGATATTATGCCTGTCTCTATTATCTTGCACAGATTTTACCACAGGCAAAAGGTTTGAAAATGACTATATAGTCATAGCAGGATTGATTTATGATGGTGAGACAATAAGCAAAGAAAATCCAATCGTCATCGGCAGAAGTATTCCTGTCAAAGGTGGAAATTTATCAGATTTTTTTATCGCAGATGCGACTGTCTTTATTGAGGATATAGAAACAAACGAAAGACAAGATTTAGTCTTTTTCGTTGATTTGATAGAAAGCTTTTGCGGATATTATGATGCTACTGAAAGTTTCTATATTAAATCTGGAAAATCCTACAAGCTTACGGCAATTGTAGATGCCGACACCATTTGGGCAGTAACAACAGTGCCAGACAGCTTTGAAATTTTAGACAATGAGGGCTTTTCTTTTGATGAAAATTACTTCCCAGAAATGCGACAAATGGACATTGACGAGCACTATCCTCTGGATATCAAAGTAAGCAAAAAAGAGATTGTAGTTATCTATAAAGAATATTTTTGCCTCGAAAATTGGTATGAGGCGGAAATCATTCTTGCAGACATTTTAGGTATAGGCAACTCATATCTTGACTCTGAAGATGATTATAGTAATAGTATGGACGGCTCGCCAAGAAGAAACACTACTTATGAAAACTATTTACCAAATGATGAAAATGTTTTTAGACTGAGATATATCCAACCAGCTTTTGTATTTTACGGAAAACATAGAGTGTCTCTTATGTCTATCGATGACAATTTCTATAAATATCTTTATAAGTCACAAGGATATTTTTATGGTGGCGTGACAGGTGGGATTGGATATTTTGGTAGTGCGTCAAGGCAAACTATGTATACAAAAGTAACTAAATAAAAGATTTATTGTTGGTTATGGTAATAAAAGCAAATCTTCAGTTGAAAGGACTACCTATAAATAAAAGTTATACAGATGCTAAGAGAGAAAAATGAAAAATAATTTACTACAAAACATAGAAAAGCTTCGCACGACAGACTTGGGTATTTTAAGAATAAAGAAAAACCTTGGGTTAGAGACCATTGATGTATTAGACTGGTGTAAACAGAAAATAAAACAGGCAGATGACACACAAAAGAAAGGCAAAAACTGGTATGTCTCTTTTGAAAATTGTGTATTAACTATCAATGCAAGCAGTTATACAATCATAACTGGACATAAAAATAAAAGTAATTATAATCAATTATGACTCAAATTACTCAAAGCATAATAGAACAAATCCTCTCCATTCCCCAAGGCAAGGTCTCAAGTTATGGTGATATAGCAAAAAGAGCTGGACTTCCCAATGGTGCTCGCCAAGTAGTGCGAGTGCTTCATTCGATGACAGAAAAGTATAATCTCCCCTGGCATAGAGTTATTCGCTCAGATGGGAGAATAGCTCTCGAAGGTGATGGTAGAGATTTACAGATTGCTACGCTCCGTGCTGAAGGAGTCAAGGTGTCATCTTCGGGCAAAGTAAATAAAGAGTTTTTTGTGTAAATATTTGGTCAGTTCAACTTCATAACAAATTTTTGTTATCTGCATTTCCAATTTATTTTTACTGGATTGGGTTCATTTTCTATTGAGATTTTCTTTAATGCTTCTTCCATTTTATTACATTCTTTAGAAGCAACTGAAAGAATAATATTCCATTTAACATCAATTCCTACTATGTCATAAGCTATCGCTAAAGCACCATACAGAGCCAGTCCTAAAGAATGAGTAGGTACATGAATTGTTGAAGTCACTTGTCCACAAGCACGGGCAACAGCTTGAGCTATAGGATTGTCTTCCGCCTCACGAGCCGCTTGATGACAATTTAATATGATTTTCTTTATCTCTGGGAATTTGATATTACCTGCGAGCCATTCTTTACCTGATTCAATTGATTTACGAGGTCTAAAATCATTTGAATAATGCTTTTCATAAATATGCAAAAGATGATTTTCGGCGTATTCTAAGCACCATTTTACCAGTGTGATTTTACTTTGTGTTTCTATCAATTTCATCAGTGATTGCAGATAAGGAGCATTGATATCATTGAGCATTTTACGATATTTTTTTGACATATAATTACCTTTACTTCAACCTATCCATTTTCAGTTATCACGTCTTAATTTGTATAGTACAAAAGAGTAGGCAATCGGCACTATGACCAAGATTGCTATTATTGATAAAATTATCGAAAGTAATACTGAAGTACTGAAAGGCAAGAATGGAGTGATTACGACAGCAATCCCGCCTATCATCCATAAAAAACCTGCCATTCGATGTGTCTTGTTCCAGTTATCAGGGTCGTTTAGTGTCCATGATATTCTGATGCCTATTGAATAATTTTGTCTATTTTTGTTCATGTAGTTACCAAAGAAAATAAACATCATTCCCATAGGCACTAATATATAAACCGGGTTTGGGGTTGTGTCTTTCAGAGCTGCAATTAGCATCATCGGTACAAGAACCAAAGATAGAAACGGAGTCGTCCATTCTGCAAAGGCTCGCATTGCTTTTGACTGATTTGCCCGCTTGGGGTCGTAATTGATGACTATTCTTGTAAAAAGATTCATCAATAAAAAGAATAAAGGCATACCAAAAGCCGCCCAGACTTTATGAGCATACCAGTTTGGATTGCCATCAAAATCCCATTGCATTGCAATTTGCTCGGGTAGTTCGTTGTAAACGATCAATGACAGAATGATTGGCAAAAGACAGATGATAGAAGACACTATCATCATTTTGAAGTTAATTTCTGTTTTCATCGGAATTTTCTCCTTCTTCTGATTTTTTGGATTTTTCATCGGGATTTTCTACTCTAAATTGAGATAGCCATAGTATGACTTCTTCAAACACTGAAGTGTTCAGTTCGTAGAATATAAAGTTCTTGTATTTTGTTTCTGAAATTAGACCTGCTTTTTTCAACTGCGACAGATGATAGGAAATAGTCGCACCTGTCATGGCAAAGCGTTTACCTATATCACCCGCCGTCAATTTGCCGTCCTTTAACATATTCAAAATTTCACGCCTTGCTGGGTCAGACAAGGCTTTAAACATTTCTACAAAAGCCAAATTAGCCACCTTTTATTATTTATGAACCAATTATTTCAACAGGGTTATTTTTGTCAAGAACTATTTTGATATTTTTCTAAATAGAATATTTTTCATCAAAATTTAAATCTCAAACTTTCTTTCGCATTTTCTCAAACTATTTTGCGGTCATCCCTTCGGGATGGTGTGGAATAAATATATAATATATAAGGTTAATAATGTCCACATATACACAATAATATACCCAAATCGTTTAGGTTCCATACCTTCGGCATGGAAATCAAGGTGGGGGTGTCGTTTTCTGAGCAAACTTATCTTTAAAAGCAATAACAAGGTAAATAACCAGCGGAAAAAGTGACCCCAACCACGCTAGAGGGCACGCAAAGCAAAGTCCTGTAAACCCTGCAACCTTGCTAAAGAACATTGCAGCAAAAAATCGCATTATCAATTCTATTATACCGGCTAGGGTCGGTGCAAAATTGTTGCTCATGCCTTGAAGCGTAGCTCTGCTGATAACCAACGTTGCCAGAAGTATGTAAAAAGAACTATTGACCATCAAATAAGTATAAGACAAATCAATTGTAGAAAGCGAGGCTTCCTTTAAAAACAATGATGCAAAGTGGCGACCAAAGACAAAAAACAGAATTGCTACGGCTATGCAATATATATAAGCAATGATTGATGTATGGAAAAGCCCTTTGCGTATTCTATCTAGTTTATTTGCGCCGTAGTTCTGTGCTGTAAAAGTTGCCATTGCCGAGCCAAGAGAATGAATTATAACAGTAAAAGCGGTGTCAATGCGTGAGC
>WRLO01000112.1 GCA_009777575.1 Candidatus Cloacimonadota bacterium | reverse complement strand
ACTTGAGAGTATCAGAGACATGGCGGATCAATCACTTGCCACTTTCGTGCTTGCAGGAATGGAATCATCTCGGGAAGGACTTTTAAAGCATAGTCCCCATTTTTTCAGTAGGACCTGTGCCACCCATTTGTTCCGGGAGTTGAGCTTTGAGGATACTGAAATGGTCATTAGAGAGATTTGTGAAGTTAAAGTATGCTCTGAAATCATCAAATTTATCTACACCAAAAGCAATGGCAGTATACGTATCATCAATAAATATATAGATGCGATAGAGAAAATTGCCAGAAAAATGAAAAGAACTGAGTTGACATTTAGTGAAATCAAAGACATCATCAGTAAGCTGGAGGCATAAACTTATGAATAACGGAAAAAGTGTGGTTCGGGAGTATATATCTTATACTCCCAGACCGTTTACATCAAGCCATATCGTAGCTGAAACAGGTGTCTGCTATGAGACGGTAAAGAAATATCTGCAGGACTTCATAGCTGAAGATTATATCAAGAAAATTGGCAATGACAAAGGCAAAAATGTCTATGTTTATAACAGACGAAAAGAGACAAATCAAGAGTATAAAGTTAATCAAAAGCATTATACCCTTGAGTCCGTTCAAGAGGCATATCGCAGGCAATTAAAGAAAATGAGAGAGGAGTTTGATGACCTTTTATGAATAAATAAACTCAAAATACTGTGCAGAATGTGCTGAAGTGTTCCGTTCTGTTCTTGACAAAGGTCAGCAAAATAGATATAATAACATATTAATATAAACCGCCACAAAAGTAGGCAAAGCTAAAGGAGGCATTATGTCTGAAAAACAAGATAGAGAAAAAAAAAAGCGACATGCGAGAGGATGTATGTAGAGGGCAATATCAAGGTGAAAGACTTGGCAAGGGTAATGGGAGTCAGCCAAAAAACGATTTACTCTTGGATCAAGAAAGGGAAATGGAACGAAAAGAAAAACGATGTCATTAACATGGAAAAGAAAATCCAAGTCAATCTTCGCAGGGCTATAAACAAAGGTCTAATGGAATTTGCCAAAGACCCGACAAGAAAGGATTTGCAAAGTCTGGTAAGTCTCATCAAACAGTTACGTGATGAGAAAAAGTCTACCAAAGAGTGTAAAGACTACATCATAAAGTTCTTGGATAGGACTGTAGATTTCCTTTTAGAGAACGGGGACGATTATTTGACCAATGGGTTCAAGAAAAAGTTGGTTGACCTTGCCCAATATCTGTTAGAAAGAAATTAGATGGAACAAAAATAAAGTAAATCTCGGCAGATATCTTGTAACTAATTGCAATGTATGTAAATTCAATTAAAAACCGATGATTCAATTTTGATAAAAAAATTGCCAAAATTACCGATTTTTTTCAATATTTTTAAAACCCTCTTCTGTTCGTAAAAAATCATATACTTTTTTCACATTTTTTTCGTAGCCTATTTTCTTTATATAAAAAGAGTTAATTGATTTTATAGAAAAATTTTGACCCCTTTTTTTCGATCCCTTCAAAAAATCTCTTGACTTTTTGACCTTAGTTTGAAATAATTGTCCTCAAACTCTAAAATATATTTAAATGGGGAGGATAGGTTATGGAAAGTTTTATCGCTAATATTCAGTTTAAGGATTTAATACCTTGGACGATTGCATTTATTGCAACTTTGATTGCGTTTTTAAATTATTTGAATAGTAGAAAACAAAGAAAATCGCAAGAAAAAAAAGAACTACAAGAATATCAAAAAAAATATCAAGAAAAACATAATCAAGAAATAAAAATACAGGAAAATATTAGCACCTATTGCGATTATATAGTACGTCAATTCAAATATATTTCGTTACGAGGAATTGGTGTTGGTGGTATAACTATGGAGTTAGACAAAACTTATATCAAACTTAGATTTAGAAACCACAATCTTTACAAAAAACTACGACAATATGAATTATCGATTGGTAATAAAATACAAACGCTTACTGATACTAAAAATGTTTCTTTGAATATAGAAGATATAGAACAGGAAGGTAATCCTCCAAGAGATTTTAACGAAATTTTTAGAGAATTAAAAGAGAGACAATTTATTAAACGCAATACAATTCAAATTTTAATAGTTGGACACCCTGGTAGTGGGAAAACGACTTTGTTAAAATGGATTGCCCTTCAATGTTGCGAAAACAAAGGAATGTTTTTAAATTTTTTTCCAATGTTTTTTTCATTAAAAGAAATTGGGTTAAATCCGAGTTTGATCAAGAAAAATTTACTTGAAGTAAGTAAAGAACATATTATCTCTTTAGGATTGAAGTCAGATTTAATAGAATCTGCTTATGAAAATGATAATGTTTTCTTTTTACTAGATGGTCTTGATGAAATCGCAGATAGTGATTTGCGAAAAAGAACTATTCAATGGATTGAAAAGCAAAATATAAAAAAAAATGTTCTATTAGTATCATCAAGATATTCTGGACTTGATTACAAAGGGTTAAATTTTTGCGAAGAATTTCAATCTTTATCAATTGAAGATTTTTCCTATGATGATATTCAGAAATTTATCAATAATTGGTATTTAAATGTTGAAACTGCGAATATTGATGATGAACTGTCTAGAGAGCAGGCAATTAAACAGACTAATGAACTATTAAATATCTTTAAAAAAGATAATTATTATAGTTTGAGATTAATGGCAAAAAATCCTCTTTTGCTTAGCATAATTGCTGTCATTCATTATAAAAAAGGTAAATTGCCAAAATATCGTTTTAAACTCTATGAAGAATGTATTGAAGTTCTAGCGGATACATGGTTAGAGGTTAATCGAAAAAATGAAATGCAAACTAATTATAGTGAATGTCTATTTCTTCTGTCAATCATTGCTGTTTATATGATGAAATCTAACAAGAGAAATATAAGTAAAAAAGAAATACTTAATGTAATGAAGCAAAATGATATTAATGCAGAAAAGCAAAAAGTTTTCTTCGATGATGTGGTAAATAAGGCTGGTATTTTAGTTGAAAGTGAAGGGTTTTATGAATTTATACACCTTACTTTCCAAGAATATCTAGCTGCATTCTACTTTTCAAATTCTAATAATCCTTTAGAAATTTTACAATACCATACTCAATCTTATTGGGAGGAAACCATAAAATTATTTGTAAATATTGGTAATAGCAACCTGTTTTTCGACGAAATAGTAAATAATCTTGAAAAAGAATATTACAAAAGTATGAAATTATGGGAGAATTGTATAAATGCTGAAATTATAATTAATCAAGTTAAATCACAAGTTGAAGATAAATTCATAACCAAAATATATTCCATATTGGTAGCAATAGATAATTCAAAAGAAAATGAACGATTAGTAGTTTCCATATTTCCTCATTATCAACTTTACACTAAGGCAAACTTGTATGCTAATAGGGCAAAAGAAGTTTTAACGAATTCGTCAAATTTAATGGTGAAAATACTGTGTGCATTAATTTTATTACATAGTGAAAAGGGACTTGACAATGAGACAAAAAAATATTTAAAATCACTTCTACAAACTTGGTATACAAACCAAAGCACAGAATATGGATTGAGAGGGTATGACTATTTGATAATTTTGACAGGATTAAATGGGAATTATAAAGATTTTATTTCATTAATGAAGAATATTAAAAAAAACAATAATCATTTTAGATTGTTGGCAATAATCGTTTTACAAGACCTACAGTATATAATGGAACTTCATTCTGAAAACACTTTATATACCTCAATTAAGAAAATTTATAATAAATTAGAAGTGAGAGATTTAGTAGAATCAATGGAACTAAAAACTATGTATTCAGGACATTTGTCAGACTTGAAATATTACTTAACTTATTCAAAATTAGACAACAATAAATCATTGAACCATATTCTAGATTATAGAAAACTAGAAAATTTTGAATTGTTTGATAAGAAATGGGAATATTATTTAAAAGAAAATTATCTTCAAATTCAAAACAATCGAAATATGATTGACATATGGATTGATAACTCACTCGAATTGCTAAATAAATTAGACAAAAAAGAATTAAATGAATTATTTCCAAACTAAACCAAGAAAGAATAAAAAAGACCAGCACCAACAGTCGGTTTGGGGTAATGGCGGCAGTAGCCACGCAGGAAGTTCAGTGGAAGCCGCCAAGCCGCCGGTCGTTATGTATAAGTTTTTTGAAATTGTTGTAAATTTAAGTGGAATATATTGACAAAAACAGATTCAAATGGTAATGTTTACTAATGAAAATAGACGAAAATCTACTTAATAACTATCTAAACGACATTATTAGCCAAAAATATGTTTTCAGCACGGCACTGCGAGTTGAAACTGGTGATGGTTCTTTTACTTGGGAAGGATCAAGAGGTGAAATGAACCAAAATAGTAAATATTTTATTGCAAGTGTCGCAAAATTATATGTTACAGCAATAGTTATGTCTTTAATCGAAGAACAAAAATTGTGTTTGGATGATAAAATCGCCAAATACTTGCCAAGTAACTATGTCGAAAACATTCATATTCTCAAAGGCGTAGATTACTCTAATGAAATAACAATTAAACATCTTGTTTCAAATACATCGGGCTTACCCGATTATTTTATTCACTCAGCATTTTCTTCATTATTACAAGGAAATGATGAATCATGGAACATTGAAAGAATAATAAGTATGGGGTCTATTTTCAGAAGTTGACTTCAAAAAATAGATAAAAATAAAATGGAGAAATAATTATGAAGTTTGATAACGTACGATTATTAGTAAGAGATTATAGGAAATGTTTCAATTTTTACACTGAAACACTTGGTTTTGAGGCAGCATTTGACGTAGGTGATTGTTACGCCTCATTCAAGGTAGCTGATGGTATTGAAGGCTTGGCAATATTTACATCTGATTTTTTTGCAACCGTTGTAGGTAATGCGGATAAAACTCAGCCTACTAATTGCCGAGAAAAGTCATTAGTCTCATTTGAAGTTAAGAATGTGGACGACACTTACAAAACCCTTTTGGCAAAAGGCGTAACATTTGTTAATGAGCCAATCGGTATGTCAGCTTGGGGAATGCGTGTTGTTCACGTGCGTGATCCAGAAGAGAATTTAATTGAATTTTATTCTCCATTGGCAATGGAGTAAAAGTATGGAGAGACATTTTTGCAGTTGCAAACAAGTTGAATGTGAAAAACATCCTAACAATCATGATAAGGGATGCGACCCTTGCATTCTGAAGAATTTAGAACTTGGGGAAATTCCTACTTGTTTTTGGATTAACATTACTAATGTTATCGGAAAAACAGATTATAGTGTTGAAAATTTTACTAAATTCTATTTAGATCATAAAAATAAAATATGATAGACTCTAAGTAAATAATAAATATAGGAATAAGGAGCATTCTAATTGTTGATGGAGATGAAGTTCAAGAATATTTATAACAGATGAAAGTAAATATCCGCCAGGAAAACCCATCAGACTATGCTGAAGTATATGATCTGGTAAAAATGTCTTTTACAACAGATGGGAAAGTAGCTGATTATCTAAATGAGGTGAGAACAAAAGATATTTTTATGCCTGAATTATCATTAGTTGCAGAGGATTCTAGTGGAAAGATAGTTGGGCAGGTGGTTTTGTATGAGACAGATATCCTCACACCAATGGGTAAAAGAACAGAATTGTTGCTTTCACCGATATGCGTTCATCCAGACTATTTTCGTCAAGGGATAGCTCGTGCTTTGGCAAACAAGGCACTTGGTCTAGCAAAAGCAGAGGGTTATAAAGCAGTTTTTCTTTGTGGTGAACTTGAATTTTATAGAAAACTTGGCTTTGTTCCTACTTTTGAATATGGGATTTATCATCATACTGATGAAGGTAAAATGCAAAGTGGAGTATGGTGTATGAACTTGTCAAAGGTGAGTTAAAAGATTTAGCTGGGACGTTGGTTTATACTGTATGAGAAAACTGTTGACAAAAAAACAAGGCTTTTAAATAATGGAACTATGAATTATTTTATGGAGTTCACGATGAAGAAAATCATTCTTACATTTTTATTGTTCTTTACAATGCTGACCTTTTCCTATGGTCAAGACTTAATAATAATTCGTCCCAATGTGGCAGTCGGCTACTTCTATGCTGATGATACTAAAGGAACGGCTGTTAATTATGGATTAAACCTGTTGCTTTCAGCAAATGAATTTCAGCGTTACGGTTTGATATTTGACCATTTAACTATGCCAGATAATAAAGAAATATCTTATCTGTGCACAGGATTAATGATAGAACAAGTGTTGCTTAATTATTTCAACATGGGAATCGGAACTATTGGGTATATAAACCTTGTTCAAACAGGGGAAAATCCATTTGGACTTTATACTCATTTAGGCTTTGAGTATAATTTTTCAAGGCGTTTTAATACTGTTGCCTCTTATAGAAGCGATTTTATATTCAGAAAGCATTTTACCATGTATAATGCGTTTCAATTAGGGTTCGGGATACGATTTTAGTGGGAATATGGTAAAGATAACATCAATAATCATTGTATTATGTGCTTTGATTATTTCATGTAAAGCAAATAATGGAGAGAATATGGATACTATAAAAGAAAAAATATTTATTCAAGTGAATGGTAATAAAATTGGGATGTTCATTGAAGGAAATAATCTCAATGCACCTGTTTTGTTATTTTTGCATGGCGGACCTGGAATGCCGCAATATGGTTTAACTCAAAAATATCCAACATTTCTGGAAGAGCATTTTATTGTTTGTTGGTATGAACAGCGTGGAGCAGGGCTTTCTTATGATAAAGCAATTGATTATGAGCAAATGACTATAGAAAATATTATTTTAGATACAATCGAAGTGACAAATTATTTAAGAGAACGTTTTCAGCAAGATAAGATATATCTAATAGGACATTCTTGGGGTACATTAATCGGCATAAAAACTATAAAACAATATCCAGAATTATTTCATGCCTATATAGGAGTTGCCCAAATTGTAAATCAATTAAAATCAGAGAAACTGGCATATCAATATATGTTAGAACAATATAAAGAACAAAACAACAGACAGATGATAAAGAAATTGGAAAGATTTAATATATTAGAATCAAATATTATACCATTAGATTATGTAAAATTCCGAGATAAACCTATGCATGAACTAGGCATTGGAACGACATATAAAATGAAATCCGTAATAACAGGCATATTTTTACCAATAATGAGAAACAAGAATTACACATTTTCTGAAAGGATAAATATTTGGAGAGCAAAATCAAAGATACTAAATAATACAAATTTGTGGGAAAAGATGACTGAGACAGGTTTATTTATTAAAATAGATTCAGTTGATATACCAATATATTTTCTTCATGGCATATTTGATTATACTGTAAATTATTCATTAACCCAAGAATATTTCGATAGTTTAAATGCTCCAACGAAAAGGTTCTATACATTTGACAAGTCTGCACATAGCCCGATATTTGAAGAACCTGAAAGAGTGACAAAGATAATTTTGGAGGATGTATTAGATGATAAAGCATCAATTGATATGTAGTTGGCGGCTCAATCATATAAAAATTACGATATCTATTACAATGAAATGAATGTATTTCTTTCCAAAACACCGATATTTAACGACTTGTCCTCAATGAAAAATAGACTATTTACACCATTGATGCTTGACATACTTTCTATGCTCCAAATCGCTGGTGAGACTGAAATATATGATGTTTTATATGCCTTAAGAGTAGAATATATGGATATGTAAAAAGAGAGAATACAGATAGTTTTCCAAAATTCAGGGATTCAATACTCGAGTGTATGTCAAAAATTGGTGATTTGATTTTAGAAAGGAACCCGTATAGATGATAGTCTAATCACATGCTTATGAAAATTTTATCAAAATATCAAAGTCTGTGCAAGTAACTTATAAAAAGCGTTTCCTTTCTTTTAAAACTGAAGAAGCTCGGCTTCGTGGTTTTGAGAAAATAGTGATTAGTCAAATTTTACAACCCAACTATCATCATGATATGCAGTAAAACACATTTTAATTTGTTCATAAGTATTTTTTTCTGTAGATAGTTCTGGTAATTCATTTAATGAAAAATATCCACTGTCTGATGTTTCAAGATTCGGTAAAAAATGCCCAGATATTACATTGCAAATCATGAATATTTTACATATACCATAAGCATATTGTGGTTTATTATGTTTGTTCCGATCTTGAATCGCTATCAATCTATCTGGCACTACATCAAGTCCTGCTTCTTCTTTTACCTCTTTAATTGTACTTGATTTTATTGATTCATTTATGTCAACCCAACCACCCGGTAATGACCATGTTTTTGTGTCGTTTTCCTTGACCAAGAGAATTTTATTATCCATAAATATTGCTGCCCTTGTATCTAATTTGGGTGTTTGAAAACCTTTCTCATTACAGAATAGATCCTTCACAATTTCAATCGGTAATTCTGATTGTTTACTTATGATTTCTGCTGAAATTTCTCTTATACGTTCAAACCGTTCAATATCATAAGGGTCTTTAGAATAATGTAATCCAGTTTGTGCTATAGCTTGTAATTCTACAGTCCAATCTATCCAAGTTTTATCTTTCATCGTTTTATATTATACCTTTATTTTATCAATATCTTTAAAAGACGTTTAGGAGCTATTGCATATAACCTTCTGGTTGTATACGATGTTTTTGTGGTTGCGATAAAGGAATGCGTAGCATTCCAGCAACCACAAAAATGTGGTGGAGTGAGGCGTTTGTTGTATTGAAACATTTATTTCTCCTTAAAATCATTATAAAATTTATATAGCATTTGTTAATACATGTGGTCTGTGGATATATACTTCGAATAAATTTTCATTAATTCTTTCAATTTCAAAATCAAGAATTCCATCTTTATAAATGTTTTTATATAATTCTTTAATGTCTAAATCATTCATTTTACAAGTATATTTCTCCCAGTTATCA
>WRLO01000111.1 GCA_009777575.1 Candidatus Cloacimonadota bacterium | reverse complement strand
CAGGTTTCTTTATTTTTCCAAACAATTTCCTTTAGCTCATCGGATAATGCCGAGCTCTCGTATTCACCGATAAAAGGTACAATATGCCAAGAACCAGCTTTCACATTATGATAATCAGCACATCCATACAATCTTATAAAACACACACTAAATGTTTTATAACTAACTTTCCAGACATTCGTAGCAGACCATTGCGGTGTCATCTTGATTTCATTGAAATAGTTTATCAAATCTAATGCACTATTCAATACATTTCCTTTGAGAACATCGCTGATTTTGTCCTCTATTTTTGGTTTTATGGTTTTTTCAGGCATTCACTTTTCTCCTTATCATATAGAATGTCTTGTCGCATTCGAGCATTTTCATAATTCAATTTCCTTATTCGTTTTAACACTTAAGAATATACCAATATCCCTTAATTGTTTCTTGTTCTGTATGTTATAGTGTATCCATCCTCCATTTTTACCACAAGGGTAACTCTCTTCCCAATACTTTTTACCTTCTTCTGTGAGTTTACTGTATTTATCAGTATCTTTTTCAGTTACTATTTTTTTTATTTGTAACATTATCGTAATACTGTTTTCTTCAAAAAATATATAAAACAAATGCTTTGATTTATGACTTACTTTATATCCCCATCCATAACTATTTCCAAATGGAAATTTCAACTCCATGTTTATTTCAAAAATTTTTCCCAACGATTTTCTTATAATTTCAATATGTTCTACAGATTTTTCGCCTATATGGTTTTTTATTTCATTTTCACTGGGAACATTTTTCTTATCTAACATTCTTCCAAGCCACATCGTTTACTCCTTTTCAACCAACGCCCACAATTCATATTCTCCATCAAGACCGTTTGGATAATACATAAATCCTAAATTTATATCATCATCCTCAATTGCTCTGTAACTTATTTCCGAGATACCTTCGCTGTATAAATCTACCCAAGCCTTTACTGTGTCATGCTTCGGAGGAAATATAGATACAGCATAATCGCCCTTTTTTATTGTCTTGGTTTCCAGATCATCTGTTTGATTTTCTATTTTCTGCCCCAATAACCATTTGAATCCATCTTTATCAGACCTATACCATGAAACCTCATAATATTCAAGACTATTTTTTGTGATTTTATTCAGCAAAGACATTTTTCCGTTGTGAATAAAGTCATCATGTAATATTCCAATGTCTTTATTAAAATTTTCAGCTGTCGATTCAATGCAATATCCGGCAATTGTAATATCTTCCTCAATTCGAGTTATTTTTACATCCATATTTATGTATTCCTTTTTCTCTATACTTTATAGTTTTTTCTTTAAAAAATACTGAATAATTCCATTGGGGTAATCACTAATTTCTCCAAAAACTTCGTAACCACACGCTTTATAAAAATCAGGTGACTGGTAATTATATGTGCAGGTATGAGAAAAAATACAACCATTTTCTTTTGCTATTTTTTCAGCTTGAGAGATTAATTTTTTTCCATATCCCAATCCTCTATATTCTTTATCCAACCATAAAACATCTATATACATGCACATATTAAATGTATCACAGGAAATTGCCCCAATAATCTTATCGTTTTCTTTTAAAAGTAGATATATGTCAATCCCCGGTTTATTTAATAACCCATTTGTGTTCTCATAGTTATGTTTTAGAAGTTTTTCACAAATTTGTTTATATTCTTCTTTAGTATGTTCTGAAGTAATTATTAAGCTGTCAGACATTTTTTCTTCGTAACTAAAGTCTTTGTTGTATTGAAACATTTATTTCTCCTTAATGTCCATAATAAAACTTATATAAGCTTTTCATAACAATTTTTATGAAAATACGTTTCGGTATTCCATTCGTATTTCACTATTAAATCTGTATAACCTCTCCATCCATGATAATAAATTTCTTTTAACGAATCTTGATGGTTCAGTAAGAATAGCATGGATGAAATAGCTGCAAATTTATCCCAATATCTACCGGTGTTTGCTTCATAAAGGTACTGTCTTTGCATTGCTGGATCGGTCTCGTTCAAAGCCTTTACAAGATTATTTTGGGATGTGTTAAATTTTTCTCCATAAGAGTCATCCAGTTCATAATCAGCAATATCTTCTTTGTATGACAGAAGATGAGCAAATCCTTCGTGAAAAGCAACGTAATCTAAATAATCTTTATAGGTCATCTCTTCATAGGGATATTTTGTTTTCATCAATATATGAACCACCTCATGAGTAACAAAATTACTGAGTAGTTCAGAAACATCGTGTCCATTTTGGATATAGTTAGCGAAATTCACAACATCCAAGGTAATATAATACACACCCTCATATTGACAAACAAATGCATCATACATGGATGGCATGCCAACAGTAAATATTATATTTACAGACTCCAGTAAAGCCAAATCATCTACAAATACTTCGTTTACCAATGCTTCGTTACGAAAGGTAAAATTCTCAAGGATTCTTATGACCTGTTCATAACATTCTTTTATTTCAGATATGCGATCAAAAGGCGGAGTTTCAAATTGATGTTCTCCGTCTCCCACCATGTAATAAATCCAGTGATTTGCATAATCAGAAACAGGTTTCTCTTGGAAATAGGAATAAACTATACTGTCGTCGATATTCCAATTTATGCCACTTGTGTCTATGGTTTTTTCCACTTTATGCTCCTGTGAAGTTGATGAGCATGCTATAAAAAAGCAACATATTATTAATAATGATGTATGTTTTATCTTATTCATTTATTCTCCTATTAATGAGGCTTTTTCTCAAAATCTAATATAGAACAGTAGCAATACTCTTCTTTTTCAGCATTATCTTTCCATGTTTGCATTTCCTGGCAGTCTCCCGATTTTTTTATTCGATACACGATATTGTTTAAACGTCTCTGTTTAGGGTCATATCCTTGCGGAGATAGCGTAATAATACGATTGTTTGGCATATTACCTGCATCAAAAGTGCTTATTTCAGAAGATTGGAAAAAAAACAAGTTCTTAGCAAAATATTCAATATTTTGCTCAGCACTTTCTGCCGTACCCCATATTTCATCATTATATTTCGCTTCATCGTTAAAATAAATAGGTTCTTGATTTGCCAGATGAGCACGAAGTTCTAAAAGACTTAAATAATCACCCTGCTCATTATTAAAATATGCGTTAAATGTAGGATCAAGTATAACCCAATTATTGATTTCTCGGATATAAACTTGTGTTACACAATGATTATCTCCATCATAAGGCGAGCAAGGCATTATAAACACCTTCTTTGCTGGTAGTCCAATGGCAAGAAGGCATTCTGTTAAAACGATTGATAGACAAACGCAATTAATGCCTTTTTCAATCCCCTTATTAAAAGAGTATTCTAATAAACTCAATGAGTTTTTCGCTATCGGTCCAGATTCTCCATTATGATATATGTTTTCTGATACCCAGTGTAACAGTTTCTTTGCTTTAGAAAAATCATCGCCACTACCTGCAATATCTTCAATTGGGTAGTTATTTATTAAAAGATTTAACTTTGGATGGCTGTTATCATGAATGAAATTTATTTTCATATTTAATTCTATTGGTAAGGGAAAGGACTTTAGCAATCCTGTGTAAATATCATAACTCATTTTATATCCTCCTGAAATTTGACATGCCATTTTTTTTATTCTTGATTTTGCCTGTAATCAATTTTACTCCTTTTTTATAAAACAAACATAAAAAACAAGACTACAAAAGATATTTTTACATTTCGGTTTGTCAATAGATAGACTGCTCCAAACAAAAAACCGTAAAGTGTAGCAAGTAATCCTGTCTGAATATCGAAATAACCTCTACTTACGGCATGAGCCAGTCCCCATGTAATAGCACAAATTATTCCACCCCAAGGGACAGTCTTTTTCTTTGTCCACACTTCAAAGGCTTTTTGAGCGAAAATGATAATCAGTAGAATTAATACTGTCTCAGCGAAGTAATAAAGATACTGAAAAATAAATCTCAACCATCCAAGATGTTTATATTCTAAAATGACCTTAAAACCAGCTCTTTGATTATAGCCGACATACAAAGCAAAAGCGATACAAAGAAAAGCGGCAACCCATTGCCAAAGTTTCATCTTATTACTCTTGTTGAAAATATCAAAACTCAGCTTATTTTTTGCTATGTTGATTAAAAAATAAGCAACAAAAAACCAAGTAATGCAGGTTACCACCCAATGTAATATGTCTTGGATGGTTGTATATTCTTCAGGTGGTTTTCCAAAAACTAATGGTCCTAAAACGAAAGCATATACTACTTCCAATGCTATTCCAAAGAATGCAATAAAAGCAAGTAAGATATATTGCCACCCTTTTTCATTAGTTATTTCGACTTGATTTGTCATATTTTTTTTGCTGTCTCCCTTATTTAATACTCAAGTAAGCATTTATAAACTCTACCGATGGCTTTGCAATCAGACTAACCAACTTTTCTCTTCCCAATTTTATGTCCATAGTTTTTGCCATATACGCTCCAACTATATACCACAATCGTTTACCGTCAGCAAGGATATATAACTTTTCCCAATCCTCATCTGTAATTAATTCATCAGAGTCATTCTTGAAATAAAAATATATCTCAAAAAATTCTTTTTCAAGCACAACCATAAGCTCAGAGTTTTGTAGATCGATGGAATCGCTATGAGAACTCATCGCATTTTCTTTTTGTCTGATTTCAAGAGGCGCGTAGGTCGCCATCCCTTCCAATTGAGTGAGATATTCTATCAAGTGAGCCATTTCTGCATAAGTAGATAGATTTAGAGAAGGCATATATCCTTTCAAGGGTATAAAACCAATATGATGTAGCTCATGAATGGCTGAATATTTCATATCTTCTAAATGTTCCATGTAATGCGAAATGTCAAGATCTAAGCTACAAGTATTTTCATGAGCCACACCTTCATAAAATCCAATAGTAAAAAACATTGACCCTGATAGACTAAAATGTTCTGGTAAATATTCTAAAGCTATACCCTGAGCAAAATTGGTTTCCGCGATGTGTTCCTTAGCAAAGCGTAAGTTTCTTTCATAAAAATCAAGCCTTTCTCTATGCTCCTCTAATGGAGATAGTAAATATGTTACCAACTCAATTCTTGATTCATGAGGACCGTGATAACCAAAATGATTTGCATGGGGAAACATGTGAGTAGTAGCGTCAAGTTCGGCTATTTCATCTAAATATCTTGTATCACCAGTTTCTATATACTCCAGAGCAAGATATACAAAAGAAAAGTCATACACCACTCCTCCTTTGTTTATTAAATATTCAGATATTGTTTCCTTTGTCTGAATATCAGATTCTATGGTGTTTTTTTCACCTCGTGCAAGCTGATTTGCTTGGCTACAGGCAATCATGGTAAACAAAATTATCCATAATCCACATATTTTACATAAGCCCGAGGAAATCATTTCACATTTAGGCATATCAAAAATTCTTCTTTTCTCCATTTTTGTACCTCTTTAAATTTTATTTTTTTACATTCACAACATACCAACAACAAGATGTGAGATGTGTTTCAGTATTATTTACCAGTTTGTTTATTTCCCAGCCCATATTCCATCTCCAGTAGTTTCCAATACACTGGCACAAGCTCTATATCAAAATCATTGAAATAAAAACACCAGTAGGAACAACCTACTTGTTCTTGTCCTTCATAAGTCCATTTTTGTCGATATTTACAAGGTTTGTCCACGGTTTCTTTTTCATTGCAAAACATACAATAGCTTTTAGCAAATTTACTCTGGACAGTATCTGGCAAGGTATAGATATAATCCATATATTTATCAAGGTTTTTCAGCTTTAAAGACAAATAAATATTTTCCTTACCCAGATGATACAGAGCAGGTCTGGTTGCCTCTGTGTACATCGCCGTAATTCTCTTTGATTTGAAATGATAACTCCAATCAAATTTCAACCCTTTATACTGCTGTGAATAGTCATAGAAGGCAAGGACAAAATCTTTAATATTTTGTGGATAGCAGTTGTAATCGCATTCATCTATTATCCATTGTTGAATAGGAATCGCTGCAATGTCAGCAGTGATTTTGTAATCAAACCTACAGTAATGGTGTTGAAATTCACCAGGTTGAAATATTATCTGCGAAATATCTTGCCTCAGCTTTTCCCAACAGTCACAATAAAGTTTCAAAGCATCTATCATGTCAGGATAGTCGGGATAGTCAACCGTGAAAAATTCTATCTTTTTGGTAAATGGTTTTCCAGAGAAATCCGAAATCACAAACCCAAAATCCTGTAATTTCGATAATATTAACTCGTATTTAACAACTGGCGAACTATGGTACCCTATCCACTTCCGTAAAATATTCACAAATCGCTCTGTGTTGATAATTAATTGATTATTTTTCAGCTCCCCACAAATTGCAAGTCGTTCCAGAGTATTGGCATATCTACAAAGTTTTTTGTAGCTCTGAAAAATTAAGTTCTTGTCCTCAGACTCTATCGGAACAAGTAATAATCCATATTCCTCTGGTGCTTTCGACATATCAAGATAGAAATCCCTTGCAAACTCGGTTAGTTTTACAAAATGCTCTCTAAAATCATTAGGTAATCCTTTCTGCAAAGGATAGTTCTCAGGCACAGGTATTATCCTATGTGCAAATTCTTCAGCTTGGTGCTGACAATGATATTTATATTTCATTAAATCCTCACATTTTTACTTATCTGGAACACATTTTCAAAACCCTGAAAAATAGTCAAGAGTTTTTTGCACAACTGCTATCATTCATATCTCATGAAGATAATTTCCGTTTCGCCTTCCCGGCCTTGTTTCAATATCATTGTGTTTTCAGATATATTAAACTGAACAGCAATAAAAGCAACTGAAAAATCAAATTTGTCTTTTCCTGCTGATTGCAAAGGAAGTTGAAATGGTATTCCTGAGCCTGTGATAAATAGTTGGTAATTTTCTATTGAAACATTCATAGTCAGTCCGTATTCTTCGTTTAAATACACCCCCACACATTTTTCAAACTCTGATGCCAGTTGTTCAAAATCAGGAATATCGTAAGGAATATCAAAAACAGCACTTCGTAAGATATCATCTATATCGCTACTACTAAAATTTATATCATTTGATGTCCATACAATAGCAATATTTTTCTCGGGAAAATAACAAAATGATGTGTAAAAACCACCAATTGCACCGTGATGCCCATGAAATAAATTGTCATTGAAACTCCCACGACCAAGGCTCATTCCTTTCTCTCTCATTTCGTTTAGACTCTCACTGGATATCAGCTTTCCATTAAATAGAGCATTCCCAAATATCGTCAAATCAACAGGTGTTGAGGTAATACTGCCCGTTCCTATCAATATAGACATATCTTCTTCTGATTTTGAAGGAATTCCAAACCAGTTAAATGAATCTGCTTCATTATCCAAAATGTTTATGATGTTGTTTCCGACATAAGTATTTTTCAATTCCAGAGGCTTGACTATTTTTTCATCAAGTATCTCTGCATAAGTTTTTTCATAAAGCCTCTGAAGAATAAAACCTAACAAAATATGGTTTGGGTTGCTATAATAAAACTTTGAGTCTGGTTCAAAATCGCTTCCACGACTTGCTATCAAAGAAACAAGTTCTTGCTCTGTGTAATATCTCGAAACCCAATTTTCTTCTTCTGAGTGAAGATCGGGTATTCCACTTCTATGACGAAGTAAGTTTTCGATAGTTATCTTTTCTGCATTTGTGATTTCAGGGAAAAAGACTTCGATAGTTTGCTGTAGATTGAGTTTGTTTTCCTCGACTGCCTTTAATACCAACACCGCTGTGAAGGTTTTGGTTACAGAGCCTATTCTATATTTTGTATCTATATTTGCTTTTATATCTCTATCAGCATTAAGAAAGCCTACGGATTTTGTGTAGAGCAATTCATTGTTATGTGATATGGCTATGCTTCCCATGAATCTATTGTTTTCAAAAAGCGTGTCAAAGTATGAGTCCAATTTGGCTGTATCTATAGTGTCAATCGGGACGATTGACGATACAGGGTTGTTTTTTGATTGAAAGACAGCACAGCCTGTAAAGAAAAGGACTATAACCATGATAGTTATGATAAAAAAATAGCTTCTCTCCACTGTCCCCTTACCCAAGGGAGGACTAAAGGAGGAATCGATGTGGAGAGGGCTATTTAGTGTGATATAGTTTATTATTTTTTTCATTTTACCCCTTTATCTGTGAACATTATCGTGTTTACAGAGTTTTTTTGGATTTCACTGAGAGGTTTCAGGGTTCCATTTGCAAGGAGATGTTCGAGTATCCGTAATACTACAGAGCGACTTTGTAAGAGAAAATGTAAACCAGAAGCCACTTCCTGTATATGCTTTGGATAGTGTTTTTCATAGATTTTGTTTATCTGGGCAGTAAGTTCGTGACATTTAGTTTTTATGTTTTCGGGGACTTCAGGCAATAGATTTATAAAATCCTCTCTTTGCATAGAAATGACGACTATATTTACTATTTCATCTTTTCCAGAATTGACTAAGTATCCTTTTCTAAACATCCTTTCTTTTAAATGCCAATCAGAGATTTGCTCTATATTATTGATGAAATCTTTATCAGTTGTAGGCGAGATAAAATCATATAAATACATGAAATCTGTATAAAGGTCGTCTGCGACATCGAAACCCCGGTTATCATGATAGGTGTTGAATTGCCAAGCATCTATTATCATAGTGCTATTTGCATTATCATCATCGGAATCATTTGAGCCTATTTGATGACGCATTTCAGTTGATCTATCAACATCTGATGTTTTCTCTTCGTAAAATCCATCGACTGCAAAGGCATAGGCTATGTTTTCACCACCTCCGACTCGTTTTACATAATATTTCGATAAACCTTTTTGCCAATCGGAGATTGGCTCTACATTAAGTTTTACGCTACAGACAAAGGAGGCTATCGCCCAATTAAGAAAATTTATGTCATTTTCGGGGGTGTAGATAAGTTTATGGACAGATGCAAGCTCTTTATTTACAGCCTCTAAAACAATCGGTATATAAGTTTCACAAACTTCCGCTACAAACTCTTTAAAAAT
>WRLO01000110.1 GCA_009777575.1 Candidatus Cloacimonadota bacterium | reverse complement strand
GAAATCTCCGATTTCCACACCGTAGCAGAAATCTCCGATTTCCCACTCCAAAATTTTACCTTACATAAGCCTCCTTAGGTATGTGAAGCTAGGTAGAAAATGATGTAAAATCACAAAACCGCATCCCGTAGGGATGCAACAAAGCTATTGGCACATTTTGTAGCATCCCTACAAGATGCAACATGGTGCATATATTCCTTTCTACAGAGCTAACATTTCTACGCAAATGACTTTTCGGGGAGCACTCCGTTAGGAATAATGGCTTGATAGAAAAAATAACACCTCCCAACCATCTTTATTCCGTTAGGACGCCACTACAAAAAATACCTCATAAAAATAAATAAAAAAAACAAAATTGCGTTCTCTATAGATATTCGTTATTATTCGACTTTTCTGATAATGCTTATAGAATGTTGCTTGTTTCATATAAAAACCTAATTCCCACCTAATTCAAACAACAAAACAACCTCAGTAGCAGAAAAATAATACCCTTACAACCTAATAAACCTAATTATTGTAGATATTTTGCTGATTAAAATACACGATCTCTGGGAATTAGGTTTATATTGTTGGTATTCTTTTAAATCGTAATTCCACTATATTAATGAAGAAAAAAATAAAAATTCATAATCGAAAAATAAAAAATTCTTGACTATTTGGATGTCTTTTTTTTATTGGTTCTATTCTGGAAAAAAATGATGATTTTTTGCATGATAAATTATTATTATGTGGATGTTATGTGGAAAAATTAGCTAAAGCTAAGAAAATAAAAAAAATCAAAATAGGAGGATTTTTTTACATGAAAAAAATCTTTGCACTGTTACTTGCTATGACACTTATATGTGGCATGGCTTATGCAATCGAGGGTTTATCCCTTGGTTATGAGTTTAGGATTAGGAATATTGACAGGACTGAGCCTGAATTGCAGATACCTGATCCAGAAAATCCTGAAGAAGTTATCATCATCAAAGGTGATCCACCCAGCATAGCTGACCAGACTACAACAAGGTTTTTTGTGGCTTATGAGGGTGCTTTTGTGAATGAAAATTTGGAAATTGAAGGTGAAATTGGGTTTGGAGAGCTTGAAACAAAATACCTTCTTGACATCGAACTCGAAGGTCGTTTCATTTGGAATATCAATCCAGCATCGAATATGACTTTTTCCTTGAACAGCAAAACTGATATCCCATGGGATGCAAAAGTGAACGCAGAAAGCTGGCTCACTACAGGAATTAAGTGGGACAAAGAATTTGGATTTGGTAATATCTTTGCTAAGGTGGCAATACCAAAACTTATAGCTCATGATACTTTTGATGCTTTCGATGTAGTTAACCTTGACCTTATTTTTAGTGCTATGAATGAAAGAAAAGACAAAGGCACAGTATCGAATTTCCCAGACGGATTTGGTGGTGAAATAGTTGCTAATCTGAATATTACTCATCCTGTAAGTGAATTTACTATAGGTGCAGAAAAAGTTGATGGCACTTATGGTATGTTCAGAGGTTTATCTATCACTCCATTCTTTTCTACTAGCATCTTCTATATTGAAGTTGAAGTAGGTGTTCCTTTATGGACTGATGAAGATCATGTAGTTGGCGGGCAGCTAGCTGAGAGTAAAGGTATGGATGTTGAAGGTATCTCAATCATCCCTAAATTCGAGATGGATATTCCTCAAGTAAATGGTTTATCTTTATGGCTTGATGTGCCAATCACTAATCTCGGTGTAGATGAAAAAGTTGCTACTCATGGCAAAGACGCAATCATTGGTATCGGCTTTGGCCTGAGCGTGAATTTCTAACCCTTAAAAACTCGTGAAATCTGACAATGAGGGGAGAAAAATCTCCCCTCTTTTTTGTGCACCGAGTATGTTATATGTCTAATAGGTGAAAGTCCATGGATGGGAAATGGTTTATTGTGAAGAAATATGAGTTATAAATTAAGAGTTAAAAATAGTATATTACCTCCAAGCACATATCCATCGAAAAATCAATAAATTAACTGCAATACCATACAAAAAAGAATATAAAAAAATAAATTTAGATACTAAAAATACGAAATAGGTTGACAAAAAAAGGGTTGTTATTTTTATTGACAATGAAAAAAAATGAATAAATGGAGGATTAGATGATTAGCGACTTACAGAGTATTTTTTCCACAAATACTCTCGGTATGAAAAAATCAGTAATTCGTGAGCTTTTAAAGCTGACTCAAAAGCAAAATCTTATTTCTTTTGCTGGAGGTTTCCCTTCTCCAGAATCGTTTCCTGTTGAGAAACTGAAAAGCATCATTGCAAAAGTTATGGAGACAGAAGCAGCTTTTTCACTGCAATATGGGACAACAGAAGGCGATCCTTTATTAAGGCAGTTATTGTTGGACATTTACAGAAAACAAGGCTTTGAGATCGAGCTTGAAAACCTCATTATCGTCACCGCATCTCAACAATCATTGGATTTAGTTTCAAAGATATTCCTTAATCCTGATGATTATGTTATTTGTGAATTGCCCTCTTATCTTGGAGGACTTCAGGCGTTCAACAGCTTTGGAGCAAGAATGACAGGTGTCCAAATGGATAAAGAAGGAATGTGTGCGAAAGAATTGGAAGAAGCAATACTTAGTTTGCAAAAACAAAGCATCAAACCAAAATTTATTTACACGATACCTGACTTTCAAAACCCTACCGGCGTGACCATGTCTATTAACAGGCGAAAAGAGATTCTCGCGATAGCAAAAAAATATGATATTTTGATTCTTGAAGATACTCCATATAGAGAATTAAGATATGAAGGCGAGCATATTCCTACAATATATTCCCTTGATAACACCGGTCATGTAATCAATCTTGGGACTTTTTCCAAGATATTTGCACCGGGTTTCAGAATAGGCTGGGTAATAGCTCATCCAGATATCTGCGACAAGATTGTCACTGCAAAACAAGCTGCTGATCTTTGCACACCTCCTTTTACGCAAAGAATAGCCGCTAGATATATCGAAGCGGGTTATTTTGAGCCTCAAATTGATTATATGGTAAATCTATATCGTGGCAAAAGGGATGCCATGCTTGGTGCTTTAGAAAAATATATGCCCGAAGGAGTTACTTGGACGAAACCTGAAGGAGGACTATTTTTATTTGTGACCTGCCCAGAAAAGATTTGCACAACAGAGCTTTTTAAAAAGGCAATTGAAAAAAATGTAGCCTTTGTGACCGGAACATCGTTTTACTGCGATGGAACAGGACACAATACAATGAGATTGAATTTTTCCTTTAGTTCAGAAGAAGTCAATATTGAAGGAATCAAACGACTTGCTGAAACCATAAAAGAGGAAATGATAAAATAAACACAAATTTTGAGTTTGGGGTTTTGAGGCTCTCAAAACCCTTCAACTCTTAAATAAAAAAGAGGTATTATGGGAAAAATATTATTAGCTGAAGACGATTCCATTATGAGATCAATGTTATTTGACTCTCTGGAGCATTTCGGCCATGAAGTAGAAGCTGCCGAAAATGGTGAGATAGCCTGGGAATTGTGGAATCAAGGAAGTTTTGATTTATTAATAACAGATATAAATATGCCAAAATTGAATGGTATTGATTTATTAAAAAGAATTAGGGCAAAAAATTCTTCTTTTCCTGTGATTGTGATTACCGGTGTATATCTTGAAAGTGCTGAAAATCAGGCTTTGGGATCAGGAGCTAGTGCTTTGATCTTAAAACCTTTCAAAATGAAAGATTTATACGAAGCAATAAATAAGTTGTCTTTAAATTAATAAAAAATGCCAAAAACACGATATTTATTATTTATACTTTTTTCAATATTTTGTCTATATTTATATTCTAATGAGCCAGTTTTAACTTCGCTTGAAAAAGAATATTTAAGAAACAAAGATTATTTTACTGTATTAGTAACGACCAACAATTATCCTCATGAATATTTAACTCCCAACGGAGAATTTGATGGAATAAATATTCGATATATAAAAGAGATTTTGAAGTTTACAGGTAAAGAGATACATTTTATAGCGGAGTTTGATGAGGATACAGAAATCGATTTTGCAAGTTCTTTTGCAAAATTAAGGTTAGATTATTCGTTGTATACAGAAAAAATATATTCCTCAAGAATATACTTTTTATATGAGGAGGGCTTGGACTTTGAAAATATTGACCGTTTTATTATCCTCAACCAAGAAATCCTATTGCTTCTTGTCCGGGAAAATTTCCCTTCTAATACTTACATTATAGTAGATGATATAATAACTTTTTACAATCTTTATCAAAAAGAAAAAAATAATTTATATGTTTTTGATAGTTTTAGCCTGAACAATATAGAATATATATTCAAAAATTACTATTTATCGACAGTTGTGATAGAACAACAGGATAATCTCTACAATGATTTCTATCTCGCATTTCCCAGATCTGACTACATTATGTGGCAAATCGTAACGAAATCTATATCTGTTCTAAATCGTAAAAATTCATTTCAAGAAATCAGAAACAAGCATGAAAGAGAAGCAAGAAGACAACTTTTATATCAACTAAAAGAAGACAGATTGATTATATTAGTGGTGATATTTGCTTTGGTGTTAATACTATTTATTATAGCTATATATAAATATAAAATATTCAGTTTTAAAACAGAAAAACTACTGAATAGCTTTAAAGTAGACAATAGTATCCTAAAGTCTGATAATGATTTTTTGACTTTTCAGCTCGAATACATAAAATCCAAAGATATAAATTTTCTGAATAATATGAACAATTTAGCTTTTTTACTTGATTTAAAGGGCAATATACTATTTATCAATCAATATAGTAAATATACTTTAGGTTATCAACCAGAAAGCCTTGTAGGACAAAACATAGACAAGATATTATCTTTTGAAAACAAACAAAAATTGTTGAATTTGTCATTCATGGAAAATCAATTTAAAAACATTGCCCTCATGAAATCAAAGGATACCGCAATAGCAAACGAAATTGAGATTCTCAGTAAAGATGGATTGAAGAAACATTTTATCTTTAGTGCAAACTATATTAAATCAGAAAAAGGAATAATGCAAATAAGCTGTATCTTACAAGATGTTTCTGATAGAATTTCTTTGAAAAATAGACTTGAAGCTTATGCAGAACATTTGAACGAGCTTGTTATGCAAAGAGTAAAACAGCTTGATGAGACAAAGCAAAGAGTGGAATTTGTCATCGACAAAGCATACAATGGAATTTTTATGATTCAAGACAATACCTTTACTTTGGTAAATGATGCTTTATGTTTGATGACTGGTTATTCCAAAGTTCACTTTGAGAAAAAACTCAAGTTTTCAGAGCTAATATCCCAAGAAGAATACGAATCTGTAAATAAAACTATTGATAACAATATAGAACGCGGAATAGGTTATTTTATTATCCAAACTAAATTGAAAAAATATCTCGGGGAAATCATTGATGTTGAAATTCATTTTACAACTGTTAAAGAAGATAACGACAATATAATTTTGGGTGTTATTCACGAAATGACTATAAAAAAAGAATATGAAGACCAAAAAATACAAACAGAAAAATTGAATACTTTATTATCTTTTGCTGTGACAATGAACGACAGGATAAACTCGCCATTGAATTCCATTTTAGGTTATTCAGAACTTCTGGAAAGCATGAATGAAAATCCCAATGGCATAGAAAAGAAGGCTTATAAACAAATCAAAGAAGCTATCGATAAGATAAATTCACATATGGACAAACTAAAAAGACAAACTACTGTCAGACTTTCAAAATATAATTTTGAAAATATCGACATGATAGATATAGACGAGTTGGAGGAGGAAATTAATAATGAGTAACGAAACGAAATACATCAAGTATGGAAAACTTTTGAGTGGGCTTATTCACAACTTAAACACGCCCCTAATGGGGCTTTCAGGTAGAGTTGAGCTTTTACAGATGAAGTTTGAAGATGAAAAAAGTTTCAATCAAATCAACACACAGCTTGACAAAATAAATGCAATGCTCTCTACGGCTGCTTATCTTCTTGATAAAGATCAAACAGAGCAAGATTTAGAGATTGATTTTAAGGTCTTTATTGAAAAATATTTTAACTTTCTCACAACCGATATGAGATATAAACATCAAACTGAAAAAGAGTTAAACTTCGAATCATGCAATATAATAACAAATGTCTCTGACCTTTTAAATATCATCCATAATACCGTTGATTATCTTTTGCAATTTATTGAAGGTGATACGACTATTTCTGTTAGTAATATTTTAATAGAAAACGGAACTGAGTTAACTATAAATATTCAGACTGGAGTTGAGATAAGCCCAGACTTTGATTATGAAAAATATTTGAATGATATTATGGATGACTCTGTATTGAAAAAATATCCTGTAACTTGTTTAAAAGACGGGAATAAAGTGAATGTTAAAATGATAATATTGAGCGGGTAATATGAATGCGTTTTTTAACACAGAGATTATTTGAGAAGTCACAAAGCACACAGAGAGATTCCTTTCAAAACCCAAGTCCCGCAAGGACGACACCTTATTAACCCTTCTCTTCAGCAGGGTATGGCTCACAATCCTCTATCCCGTCGTTGCGAGGTTCCTTCCATGAAACTCCCCCCGAAGCAATCTCCGTGTCACGATCCTCTATCCCCTCGTTACGTGGTCCCTTCCATGAAACTCCCACCGAAGCAATCTCCGTGTCACTATCCCCTACCCGTCGTTGCGAGGTTCCTTCCATGAAACTCCCACCGAAGCAATCTCCGTGTCACTATCCCCCACCCGTCGTTGCGAGGTTCCTTCCATGAAACTCCCACCGAAGCAAACTCCATGCACTATCCTCTATCCCGTAGTTACGAGGTTCCTTCCATGAAACTCCCCCCGAAGCAATCTCCGTGTCACTATCCTCTATCCCGCCGTTGCGAGGTTCCTTCCATGAAACTCCCCCCGAAGCAATCTCCGTGTCACTATCCCCCACCCGTCGTTGCGAGGATCCTTCCATGAAACTCCCCCCGAAGCAATCTCCGTGTCACTATCCCCCACCCGTCGTTGCGAGGTTCCTTCCATGAAACTCCCCCCGAAGCAATCTCAGTGTCACTATCCTCTATCCCGTCGTTGCGAGGTTCCTTCCATGAAACTCCCCCCGAAGCAATCTCCGTGTCACTATATTCTATCCCGTCGTTGCGAGGTCTCTTCTTGCTATCCCTCCGAAGCAATCTCTGGGTCACTACCTTCTAGATTATTCCGTTAGGAATTATGGCTTGGTAGAAAACAATACCGCCCCAACACATATTTTTTCCGATAGGAAATATGCAGAAAACAAAACATTATACCTCCAAAATATCATAAAACATAATTTCTACCTAATTCAATCAACAAAACTACCTAAGTAGCCAGTGATACCTCATAAAATAACTAAATTCACCTAATTTGATTTAATGTTATGACTATTTTTAATAATGAGGTTATTAAATATAGATTTTAATATAAAATGTTATGATATCTTTCTTTATAAGAAATAATAAATACTTCATTGTTTAAATTTGATAATACAAAAGAGACAAGGCGAACCTTGTCTCTTCATTATCTAGTTTTATGGCTGATTTCTGGATAATAGTCAAATGGATGAATTTGCGTATTTTCCATATTATCTAGCCATATAATAGGATTAAGTTAATCAAATTTATCCTATTGAATTTGTCTTTGATTTACTTAAATGTAAATGCTCAAGTTAGAATAAGTAACCTAAAAGTACATTCGCTGAATAGAATTTAAGCCCTTTCCATCCTTTATTCTCTTCATAAATGTCTGTAAAGCCGTAATCATACTCTGCACCAAAAGTGAATTTTTCACCTATCACATATCTTGCACCTACAAGAAGTCCAACATTTACAGCATTAGTATCATCTGTGGTTTTGAAACTAGGATACAAAAATTCCAGTAGCTCATCTTTCGCTGATAGCAAGAAACCAACAGATAATCCAGCATATCCCGTTAATGGTAGATTATCGGAAATAGTGTAACCAAATCTACCAAAGATATCTGCATAATATGCATTGAAGTTGTAGTCACCACCACCGGTGTACGAAAATCCTCTTGTGTTGAATCTAACACCTGGCTCGATCATGAAATGTCCCATATCCATGATATAAGATACTCCACCCTGAAAACCTAAAGCTGATTCTGTAGCATAAACTGCTCCACCAGCATCAAATGCTGCCATATTTGCATTCATCCCTGCAAAAACATGGATACTTGCAGAGAGTGTCAATGACAACCCACAGACAAGCACTAATAACAATAATTTCTTCATAATTATCCTCCTAAAGATATTGAAGATTTTTTTATTTAACTCAGCCGAGTTATTTTCCAATTGAATAATCAATACAGATATTAAATAGCGGGGATGTTGTATTGAAATTTATGTCTGGCAAGTGATTTATACATACTCTCACAATCAATATAGATTGATATTTCACACTGCTAAACCACAAAACATACAACACCCCTTCAAAGAAGTAGTGCTTACTTCTTTTCGCTTTGCTCTCTTTGCACTTACTTGAAATGAGCATGGCTTTCAAGTTATTATTTATTTTCATAAAATATTTTATCTATTTCTTCAAAAGAAATATTTTATTTCTCAGTCTCACTAACATATCTTGGCTATCTGAAAAGTTGAGATGCTCATATCCTCCGACATTCATTATCATGAAACCATGATTATCATTCTTTCTCCATGTCACATTCCAGATAGATATGAATGCTGAATCATAAAAACCGGGTATAAATGCCGAACCCGGTATTATATGTTGTCTATGATCTTTTGGAATGGCTTTTAGATAATACCCTAATTCATTTGTATCTACTTCTACAATCTGTAGGTCAGCATTTTGAGAAAGTGTCCAATTCAAAGTAAAATTAGTATTTGGAGTAGGGCTATTTGTGTTTGTTATGTGCGGTCTATGTGGTATTGTCAAAGTTTGAGTAGTATTTTTACCCGGTGTTATCAGCTGTATAGATAAGTTGTGACCAGGAATTGCATAAATAACCTCCCAAGAATACCCGTACCAGCAATCATCCCAATTATCAAAATACCAGTTTATTACCACTGTATCATTATTGATCATAAGAATCACATTAGGTTGTGAAGAACTCGAGGCATTGAAAACTATATTTACAGAGGCTTGATATCCACCATCCCAAGTTGATCCCAATAGAGATACAACATATTCTGTTGATTCTACATCAACAAAAAACCAATCCATGTCTCCTTCTGACTCAGTCGTTTTTTTACTTGAACAACTTAACAAGATAATGGTAAAACTTACCAGTATTGTGAAAAGAAATATGTTAAATTTCATATTTATCCTCCATTTTATTTTTTTGTTTTAATTATGTAAAATAATATAAGTAATGAAATATAGATATTGTTTTTTTTGCTTTTGCAAATCTCTACGATACCGAATCTTATCCTGTATGAATTCAAGCGTTGTAGAAAACATTTATCCACACCTCCCTTTTTCCCTTTCAAAAAACACACCCGCTCCATATCACTTTTCGACAAAAAATGATATGGGGCGGGTGTGCTTTTTGAAAGGGTGGATTGGGATTGCGGTAACGAGATTGCCTCATCCGTCATTGCAAGGACACTTCTTGCTTTCCTTACGAAGCATTCTTGTTTTATTATGGGTAGTTTGGTTTTAGAGATTGCTTCAGGGGGAGTTTCAAGTGAGAGACCTCGCAACAACGACCCATTCGTCATTGCGAGGTTCCTTCTTGCTATTCTTACGAAGCAATCTTGTTTTCTTATGGGTGGTATGGTTTTCGAGATTGCTTCGGGAGGAGATTCAGGCTTGCCTGCACCTTGATTTGTAGGGAAGGCATTTATCCGTTCCGTAATGTCAATCGGGA
>WRLO01000109.1 GCA_009777575.1 Candidatus Cloacimonadota bacterium | reverse complement strand
AGATTCTAGAACTCGTTTTTATTGTTGGGCTAGACAAGGAGAAGATGGTGAATTAGAATCAACAGGATTTCCTATCCATCTACATGACCCTAAAGATTTAGGATTAGAGCCAGGTGAAACTATATCACCAGAAAGAAGGAGGTTAAGATCCAGAAATTTCCCTCATAATGATAATATCCAAGGTAGAAGCGATTCTCGCAATACACCTTCTATAGGAGATATAAACCAAGTAGTGATTTTTGTCAGATTTTCTGATGATACAGAATTTCCATCATTGAGGAGTGAATATGAAGAACTTTTTAATGGTTTTGCTCCTGGACAAAACTCTCTAAAAAGATACTTTTATGATACTTCTTATGAGCAATTAACCATCAATTCTCATTTATATCCAATATCCGGCACAGCGAATATAATATCATATCAATCACCAAGTGTGAGAGATTATTTTCAACCATATGACATTGACTCGAATAAAATTGGATATATTGATGATCCGAATGTTGACGAAATTCATAGAGAAAGCAGAGCAAGGATTATTGAGCTAATTCGAGGCGCTGTAAACCATGTATCAAATCAAATTGATCCCCAGCTTTGCGTTGATTATGATAATAATGGATATGTAGATAATCTAGTTTTAGTACTAAGGGGATCAGCCAATCCTGCCAGTACTGTTTTATGGCCTCACTGCTGGGTTGTTTTGGAATCAGACAGTTTATTTATAAACAATAAAAGAATATGGAGATATAACATAAATATTGAAGAGAAAATCTTATCACCATATTATGGAGTCGGTGTCCTTGCACATGAGTTTGCTCATTCTATGGGGATACCAGATTTGTATCATTATGATTATGAATCGAGTTTATACCCTGTAGATAAATGGGATCTGATGGCATATCCCCTAAATCCCCCGCAATCTATGACAGCTTACATAAAGTATAAATATACTGATTGGATGGGAAGTAGAGGGATATATAACATTCCAGAAATTTCGCTGGATATTGACCAGACATACACTATAAAACCTCTCTGGAGCTATGCAGCAAACGATACCGTAGCAGTTCGTTATCGCACCCCCAATATGTCCGCTGATGAATATATTGTGATAGAAAACAGAGTGAAACCACCAGCACCAGCTATAGATTCAAATCTACCTAGTTCTGGATTGTTGATATATCGTGTTAGATATGATCAAAATGGCAATATAGATTCATCTACAAACAAGAATGCTATCTATTTTAAACCCTTTGAAGTTTATGTTTATAGGCCGGGAGGTAAGTATAATGATGCAGGTTCATTAATAATAGGAGATATAAATGATGCAGTCTTTCCTTCAAACGAAAAAACTATGTTCACCAACTACACAGATCCTGTAGCCTTTGCCTCAAATGGAGAATATATTGACATTACTTTAGCCAATATAGAAAAAGATATCAACAACGACAACATTTCTTTTGATTTTCACATAACCTATCCTGAAATATTTATCACCAAGAATACTATGTATGGACTAGGTCAGGCAATAGAATGGTTAAAACATGAAGGGACTATATATTTTTTACCAGATATTACCCCAGCTTGGAATCCAACATATTACAATATACATGAACCTATCCATGTATATGGTAAAGCGATAACACTGCAAAATTTCAGTCCAGTTATGGGGAATATCATGGTAGAATTTCTATATCCTACTTCATTTAAAGATATTTATACTAAATTAACATTAAGGGATATCTTTGTGGAGTCTAAAAGTGATTTTGATTTGTATAATACTGATGTAGATCTTCATTATGCACATCTCTCAATATTTAGTGATACTGTGGCATTGTCAAGTTTTGTAGGTAATTCCGAGGTTGCAAATAATTTTAATTTTATAGTAAATCCTCCTCTCACCTCTGGACTCTGGGCACAAGGTCTCACAACTTTATACATAACAGGTTACAACATAGATCAAACTTATGTGAATGAAATCCCACCAGCAGTAATAAATATCGATTCGGGTCGTATTCAATCTCCCGGTGGAGGAGATTTTCCTATCATCTTGACTAATGAAATCAGGAATTTCCCTAACCCTTTCAATCCAGAAACTACGCTGTCATTTACCATCAGTAACTCTACAAATGTCAAGATAGACATTTATAATATCCGAGGACAAAAGATAATTACACTAGTCGATAGTTTTTTTGAAGCTGGAAATCATGAATATATCTGGAATGGGACTGATGAACATGGTCGAACTATGGCAAGTGGCGTGTATTTGTATAGGATGCTCACGGACGATTTTACACAGATAAGAAGAATGCTTTTGTTGAAATAGAGTGAGTGATTCTGATTCTTTTTTATAATAGGAATGTGAAGTGGACACGAGATTGCTTCGTAAGAACAGCAAGAAGTGACCTCGCAAGGACGGGAAGGGGGGAGTGACAAGGAGATTGCTTCGTAAGAACAGCAAGAAGTGACCTCGCAAGGACGGGAAGGGGGTAGTGACAAGGAGATTGCTTCGTAAGAACAGCAAGAAGTGCCCTCGCAACGACGGGAAGGGGGGAGTGGCGCGGAGGAGATTCCTCGCTGCGCTCGGAATGACAAAAAAGAGCTCGGAGTGACAAAGAATATCTCGGAGTGACAAAAAAAGTTTTAAAAAGGAGTAATAAGAATGAAAAAGTTTATTTTAATACTGTTGTTGATTCTCGTTTTGGCTGGATGTAACAACAAATCTACGATACAAGAAGAAGAATTTGGATATGCGAGGAGAGTTTTTGTAACTGCTTATCCAGTAGACCATATGATAAATCATATTCAACCTTTAGTAATGAACGCCTTTTTACAAAATAATTCTCAACCGGAATTATTTTACAGAGGAGGAAGATGGAATCGATATGCCCAATTATTTCGTGAGGTAGAGTATGGAGTCTATACCTTGACCATAGACTCTGAAAATTATCAGCAATATATTGACAATAATTTCAAAGTCAATGCTGAACTTGTTGATCACCCCTACATTATCCTTGTCCCAGAAGGATTTGATGGTATACGCTATAGTATCATAAATGAAACAGGACAAGATGTAAAATCTGTTTTTGTTCGCATCCCTGTCATTTGGGAAGAAATTTCTTTAAAAGAAATCATCCCTGCTGGTGGTATTTATTCACTTTTAATGGAACGAGATTTTTTATTGCCTCAAATGGATGTTAGGTTGATCGATATAAACAACAATGTTTATACTAAATACGAAGGGTCCTCCGAACTAAACAATATTTTCTTGTTTACAGAAGAGGATTTAGATGGAGAAGGTATTGAGCATATTACCGATTTGTCTGATTCACATAGATTTGATATCTTTATGCAAATAAACTTTAGAGAAGTATATGAGGGTAATTCATGGATTAATTTGAGAACTTATGTAGATTTTCCTGGTATTTCTTTAAAAATGAACGATGAAACGATATCGTTTAACCCGTTTACTTTTGTAAATGATTTTTATTCAAGCTCAACAGTATTTAATGCAGTTCATGGAGAGACCTACAAAATAGAAATCAACACTATCAATCCGAATATGAGCGAAATAGCATATTTGAAACTGATTCAAGATATGTTTGTCGATTTTCCACAGACATTGGAAAGTGGTGACAATGTGATTAACTGGATGTTTTCACCTGATAATGGGTTAGATAGTGATTTTTTATTACTCAGTGTTGAATCACGGAATCACGCACAAACATGGAAACAAATTGAACATTTATCGCCTGCTTTGCGGCATTATGTCATACCAGCAGGCACAAATCCATTATTATTAAATGATGGGGTGATTTTTGAAATTGATGATTCTAACTTACAACCTCGTAATAGTATCATTTTAGAGCTGTTTGCATACACTTATTCTGTTTCTGGGAGAATGAGTTTTAGAAGTTCGCAGATTTATTCTGTTCGTTATGTAAATGATGATTGATTGTGAGGGATAGACATAAGCGTCAACTTTTTTCCGTAGCGGCACCACGAAGCGAAGCGGAGTAGCCTGTCATCTCCGATTGCCATAAAACATTGTAAAATGCCAATCGGAGTCCACTCCGAAAAGTCCTTAATAGATTAAGGTTACATTATAGTCTCGCAGAGACGATACTTTATAACACGAAAATAGGATCATTTTAAATTCGTATTTATTATATATTACTATATGTTATCTTATAATATACTCCATGTAAAAAAAATAAATAATTTCATTTTCTAAACAAAACTCAAACTAAGAATTTGGCTCAATAGGCACCAATCTATATCCCTTTTTCTTTGCTTGGGTTGTCAAACGTTTTAATTCAAGTATTTCTACCCTTAGTTTAGACATTGCATATTTTTGTTTATCATACACAGTTTTATCTTTTAATAAATGGTAGATTATCACTAACATTTTTCTTGCAACTGCTACTACAGCTTTTTTACTACCATGTTTATTTTTAATTCGAAAATAAACACTTTGAAGATGGCAACCTTTAATCCTTATTATTGTCCATGCACATTCAACTAATAAACTCTTTATGTAAGGATTTCCTGGAGTGATTCTAGAGTTTTTTTTTTCCCGGCACTCTCATTGTTGCCGGGTGATAGACCTGCCCAAGAGCACAAATGTTCGGCTGTCTTAAATTTGCTCATGTCTACGCCTATCTCAGCAATGATAGCTTTAGCGGAAGTCTCACTAATTCCTGGAACAGTATCAAGATTTTGGATTTCTTCTTCAAACTGGATTGTTATTTCGTTAATTAAACCTTCAATTGTCTTTAAATGTGAAAGTAATTCATCTAAATGTTCTACTTTAGTTTTGAGAACAATTTGGTTGTGTGCAGAAAGTTTGTTGGTTAGAAGTCTTTTCATTTCTCCTTTTTTCTCAGGAGAAATAGATTTTGTTGAGATATCCACATCAATCGGAGTTAGATGTCCTTTTTGGATAAGAACATCGATTATATTGCGACCCGATACTCCAAATATATCTGTGAGGAATGTTGATAGTTTGAAACCTGCCGATTGCAGAGTTTTCTCTATACGATTTTTTTGCGTGCTAATATCTTCTACAATACTTTTCCGATAACGAGTTAGTTCGCGTAACTCTCTGATAACTAAAGGAGGTATAAAGCTACCCTCTAAAAGACCAGAACGTAATAATCGCCCAATCCACTCAGCATCATTCATGTCTGTTTTTTTCCCAGGTACATTATGCATATTTCTTGGATTGCAGACAAGAATTTCAATGTCTCCATCAAAAGCATCTTCTAATGCATCATAAACAGGATGCCAATATACTCCTGTACTTTCCATAGCAACTCGATGACAATCATTAGCTACAATCCAATCTTTTAATTCATTTAAATTGTGTAGAAATGTATCAAAAGTTCGTGATTCCGTTTCTACTATCTCCGTATTATTACGTTTCTTTAAGATAGTTTTTGTCTTTACAATACAAGCAACTACTGTCTCCTTATGAACATCGAGTCCACAAGTAATATCGTAAATGGTATCCATTTCTTCTCTCCTTAATATTTAATACAGAGTGAGGTCCTAATATTATATGAGAATTATAACACACGGGCTTAAACAACAATATCAATTATTGTATAGCTCAATTAGTGGTGCTCGAAGGACCTGTAGGTTATGATAGCACGCGAGGTTATACCTTCAATTGCAAACCAACCTTATCTCTGCTTCAAAATAAATAACTCCTGTATATAATTTATATAGCAAAAAATCGGGAATGGTCCCGCTATTTTCATGCTTAGTGGTGGCGAAGCCGCGACATGGGCGGATAGCACGAAAATATGATTCCTTTTTTGTCATTCTGAACGAAGTGAAGAATCTCTACCTTGTCATTCTGAACGAAGTGGAGAATCTCGGATGTTATTAAAAATCAATATGATGAGATTCCTCGCTGCGCTCGGAATGACAAGGAAGAGCAAGAAGTGACCTCGCAGTTGCGAGATCCCTTCTTGCTATCCCCCCTCCCCGTCGTTGCGAGATCCCTTCTTGCTATTCTCACGAAGCAATCTCCGTGCCACTACCCACTAATCTATAACTTCAATTTTATCGCTCCACCCAACCGTAGTGGCTGAGCTTGCCTCTGTCCATGCTCAAAGGTCTGAGGCAAGCTCAGCCACTACATTCAATACCCATATAAAGTTGACACTTATGGGTTTTAGTTCATCTACTAACGATAAAACTCTAAATGATTTTATTCGTTCATATTCAAGATATGGTCTAAAAATTCTAACATCAGCAAGATTAATCAATTATTTCAGATTGTCTTTCAATCCAAGTTTGATTTCAGAATGACAAAAAAAGATTAAATTTATAAATTAATAACTAAAAAACTAAATGAGTTATATAATGACGATAATGTATGAAAAATGCTCCCCAAGAATCATATAAATGAGCATCAAAAGAGGAATTTCCAAATATCAAGTTTCAAATAAAAATAATTGAACTGTATTTTTTACAAAAATCGTAAAAAATACCATATTTTGCAATTATGTAATATTTTCATAGCATCATAAAGTGGCAAAAATGAACATTAAAAAATAAACATTAAAAATGAATTTATAACATATTAATTTATCAATATGTTACATTTTTAAAAAATATTTTTTTTTAATGTGTTGACAAAAATCCCTAGTAATTTTTCTTTGTTTTAAAGAAAATACATTGAATGAAAAAAAATGTCGGATTGTTTAAATTGGCAAAAAGTGCCACAAAGGTAGTTAGAATAGTAAAGGAGGAAACAATGAAACATTGTTTATTTCAAAGCAGCTACACAAAAATAACCGTAGTTATTTTGCTTGTGTTAGTTGTGTTTACAGTAATTATGGGTTGCTCAAGCCCGATGACTACAAACAATGATAAAGAATTTGTGATGGGAACTTTGTATCTGATGAGTTATCTTTCAGAAGATGACTTTGACGATTTTATACGCTCGTACGAAAAGTATGAGATGAGAGTTTTGTTCAGAGAAATGCGATGGCCTTATGATTTTATTCGAATCTCTTACAATCGAATTTTAATCGAAGAACAATCACTTTTGGAATTATTGGAAAACGACCACAGAGTTCATTGGGTTTCAAAGTTTCCAGACTGGACGCAAGGCAGAGCGACTGTTCATTTGTTAGAGAGCTTTGTTAAAGAAAATCTTGAAGAATTTGAGCAAGATTACTCAGAATATGAGTTAAAAATCTTATTCTACGACAGAATCAGAAATAGAATTCGCATTTCGTTTGACCATAAAGCAATAGATGAGTATGAATTTTTGAGAATACTTGGAAAAGACTCAAGAGTAAAACATTCAAATTTTCGCGAATCACTTCCTGATTGGGATCAAGGTAAGCTCATAATTGTATTTAAGAACTCTGATGAAAATATTGATGAATTTGTTAAAACATACTCAGATTATGAAATGAATTTGTTAAATCATTTTCCTCCAGAAATAAAAATGGCTTTTTTTTCATTTAATCACTATATCGTAGATGAATTTGATTTATACGATATGGTCAAAGATGACCCAAGAGTCCTAGAAATCTGGTTCAGCTATATTGAAGATCCGGCCTATAAATAAATATAAGGAGATAGAAAAATGTGTAAGAAATTAAAAAACAAGTATGTTATGATAGCAACTTTGCTATTATGCATGCTCACTCTTACATTTGTAGCTATAAGCTGCAGTGCAAAAAACCCTATGAACCCAAATGACAAAATTGTGATACCACAATTCAACGAAGAAATTCACTCACCTAACATGTTTACTGTTATGTTTCACCACGAAATAGGCAATATTGAGCTTGGTATTGTGCCAACCAAAACGGAAGAAGGTCATGTGCAAATTGGCATTGAATCTTTTGACAAAATTGCACGAGAATTTGATTTTATCGAAATGTTTCAAAATCGCCTGTTTTTTTGCCAGTATGCAATTGAAGATGCAGTGTGGGAGGGGTATTTTCCTAATAACACCTTTACTGTAACAACAAAGGATGGATCCGCATTTCAAGATGCTGTAAAAGCATTGCTTCATGATGATAGTGTACAACAAGTTTATTATGTTTTTTCAGATGATCCTTTCTATTGGGGGCACGCAAGACCTCCCGTTATCCCAAACCATCTTTTAATTTGTTTCGATTACAACACCTTAGGCATCTTTGAATGGGGTTTTGAAGTAAGCAAAAATGAAGATGGACAAGTTCAAACGGGAATAGCATCTTTTGATAGCATATCTGTAAAATATAATTTTACCGACATGATGCAATTTCATTTTGATCCTTATGAACCAATTCTTATACATAAACAAAACTTAGTCAGAAATGTATTTTTGATATCCATGGAAAATGACGAGATTTTGTTGGATGCACGCAATGCTTTATTGCAAGATGTGAACATTTTAGCAGCAGTCCGTGACTACAATGGTTGCCATATGTTTGGTGAATTCTATCCTGGAGGAGAATAATGAAATATTTAGCACAACTTTGCACCACCGTAATAACAGTCTTGTTATTCGTTGTTGGTGCGTCAATGGCAACTACAAGTTGCACGGAAAGTAACCCTATTCAAAACAAAAACACGTATTCCAACGAAGATAAACAAATAGGCGAATTGTTTGCACGTTTGTTTGATAGCTCTGCAGAAGGAATTGAAGATTTGCTTGCCTCTTATGCTAATTTCGAACTTAAACTGGCCTATCTTATTCATGAAAGTTTAATTTCCAAAGTACTGTTGTTGTCTTATAATGAAAATTTGATATCCGAATATGACTTACTTAAATTACTCGAAGACGATAACAACGTTCATTGGGCATCAACCAATCCACCATGGACAAGAAATGAAATGACCATTCGTTTTCGCAACGGTGCACAATACGATGAGATAGAAAAATTTATTCTTGACTATTCAGAATATAAAATGTCGTTAGTTTTCCACGACAAAATTTCCACAAATATACGCGTATCTTTTGATAACAACAAACTTGACGAATTTGAGTTTCAAAAACTACTCTTAGCAGACAGTAGAGTTTCAGGTGCTGGTTATACTTATCAATGGATGTTGCCTAACTGGCAACAAGGCAAGCTCATCATTCACTTTAAAGAAAGCGTAACAGATGAATTAATAAATAGCTTCCTAAAAAACTATAATGATTACAATTTCGTATTCACTGGACTTATCGTAAAACCTTCAATCATATTAGTGGAGTTTGACCACATCATGTTTGATGAATTTGACTTGCTTGAATTAATCGGAAATGACATAACTGTTTTATGGGTAGAATTTAGCTATTACGATCATATAGGAGTTTAAAATGAAATATGTGAAAAATTTGACTTTTATGACCATACAGTGCTTGTAGTGGTATCACCTGAATTGAGTAGTTTTAACAGCTCACTTGATGCGAGTTTTTTGGGTGATTTTGAAAAGGTATCAGTAGAAATTCATAAATTAATTACTAAAAACTAAATGAGCTATATAATGACGGTAATGTATGAAAAAGTGCACCCCAAGAATCATATAAATGAGCATCAACAGAGGAGTTTCCAAATATCAAGTTTCAAATTAAAATAATTAAACTATATTTTTTACAAAAATCGTAAAAAATACCACATATTGCATTTATGTAATATTTTTATAGCATCATAAAGTGGCAAAAATGAACATAAAAAAAAATAAACATTAAAAAAATGAATTTATAACATATTAATTTATCAATATGTTACATTTTTAAAAATAATATTTTTTAATTTTCAAACTAGATTTTTAAAAAGCTCTTGACAAAATTCGAGAACAGATTATTATTGTTCATATAGAGTGGAATCAGCTGACATAAATTGATTTTTGTCAGCTGCATAAATAAAACATAAAACACTTTGGAGGTTATTTTGAGAATAACTAAAAAATGTTCAATATTAGCTTTTTTGCTAATATTTGTTTGGATGAAGG
>WRLO01000108.1 GCA_009777575.1 Candidatus Cloacimonadota bacterium | reverse complement strand
CATTGAAGCGACCTCGCAACGACGGGATTTTTAGGAATGGAAAATGGAAAATGGAGAATGGAAAATGAATGAACAGAAATTGCTTCGCAACGACGGGATGCGGGATAGTGATACGGAGATTGCTTCGAGGGGAGTTTCATTGAAGGTGCCTCGCAACGACGGGATAGGGGGAGTGGCACGGAGATTGCTTCGGGGGGAGGTTCATTGAAGTGACCTCGCAACGACGGGATAGGGGATAGTAGCACGGAGATTGCTTCGTGGGGAGGTTCATTAAAGCGACCTCGCAACGACGGGATGGGAGATAGTGGCACGGAGATTGCTTCGGAGGGAGTTTCATTGAAGGTGCCTCGCAACGACGGGATAGGGGGGAGTGGCACGGAGAATATAAATCAAATTACAAATTACAGTTTACAAATTACAAATATTTTGAGGACGCTGTTTTTTGTTGATTTTCACAGATTTTTTTGGGAATTTGATTATTGAATAGGCATTATCCATTTTCCATTCTCAATTCTTAATTCTTAATTCTGCAATCTTAATTCCCAATTACTTCAACAACACCATCCGTCTTGTGAGGCTTTGTTCATCTGCTTGAAGTCGGTAAAAATATACCCCACTCGCTACTGGAAGCCCATACTCATTTTCTCCATTCCAGATAACTTCATGATGCCCTTTAGGTAAAAATTCATTTACTAATGTTCGAACCTTTTGCCCTCTGATATTGAATATTTCTATAGCAACATTTCCTGCTACCTCTACATCAAAACTAATTATAGTTTCAGGGTTGAAAGGATTGGGGTAATTCCTTCCTAAACGAGTTTTTAACTGTGGTATATCATCATCATAATCTGTAACCGTTGTCCCGACTATATTTGAAAATGTAGGTTTTGAAACTCTATAATTTTCATAAATAGCATTTACTATATAAACATACTCATCCTGAGAAATTTGATTCCAAATAAAATCTTCAAATACATATCCTTGGATATTGGTTGCTAAACTTATCCATAAATCATCATTATCTTTATCTACAAAAACAGCTCTGTAAATATTGTAACCTATAGGATAAAGCTCTGATACCGGGGATTCCCATGTCAAAAGCACAAAATCATCTATTTCTTCTGCTTTTACTTTTCGAGGTGGTCGAATCCCTTCATTTTCGGGAAGCTCAAAAGTAAATTTTGTGTTTGGAAAAAATTGTACTATAGAACCTGTCCCTAGATCATTAACTCCTGGATTTATTACCCCTTGATTCTGTGAATTAATTATCATAACTTGATTTTGATAATTCCCTATTGATTGGAATCCATGACCCTGATTCATATTCGGATTGTTGATGTCATATTCTCTAAAAGTCATTAAAACAATGTTTTCACCTTTATAAAAATAAGGCTCGTCTAGTATGATTTGAATTGGACTAAAAAGCTTATGATTGGTAGCATATAGCATCCCCTCATAAACAAGGGTAAATTTTTCAAATGGTATCCAGTCCGTATTTGAAATAAAGCTATTTTTTTCAATATCGACATTTGCCATCCATATTTTTATGGGGTTTTCATCAGGGACTGTTCCTTTTGTAAAATAGTATTCAATTTCAGTTATTAATCCCTCAAAATATAATTCTTTTTGTCTATATATGATTTGAGATAGCCCTGATCTCCATTGAAAATTAAAAGGAGACACATGATATCTATATGGACTATTGGGATCTCCAACAAATATATAATCACTGAGTTTTATAGGAGCAGTTATTGCAGGAGATATATTATCATTTGAAAAAACAGCCTCAATAACATAATAATAGTAACCATGCGGAGATTCTAAAACATCATCATCAATATACTCAGTCCCTGTAAAGTATGTAACAAGGTTAATCCATAATTCAGGTTTTTCAATATCAAGCACTAAAGACTTGTAGAGATTATATGATTCAAAAATTCTACTCTTTGGTGCATCCCATCTTACATAAGCCTTGTTTTCGTAAAGATAAGCTTCTATATTTTTTGGCGGATAAGGAATTTCATAAATCATTATTTCTTCAAGGTATAAATCTGATGAACCAACCACAATGTCATCGTCTAAATATTCTATGTGATCAAAAGCGTTAATCTTTATAGTATATGTATGATTGATATACACATTAGGAATTGTAAATCTGCCCTCTGAATCAGAGAAAACTATAGGAAATTCTGCACCACCACCGCTTAAAAACACACTAGCACCTACAAAAGGCTGGTTGTCATAAGAGCTTATAATTTTACCAAACACTACTATTTCATCAGCAGGGATTAGTTCAATATTTTGAGTTGTAGTAGCATTTGAGTGTATTAAAACATTATTTATGACAAGAGGAGCATATTCTATTTTATATGCTCGAATATTAATGATTCCGGGTGTTACGGCTATTAAGGAATAAAATCCTTCTCCATTGGTAAATGTTTTTCTTGGTGTTCCTAAGATACTAATTTCGATACCCTCAAGTGATATTCCTTCTAAACTAACAATCCCTTCGAGACTACCAAAGCCATTTGTATTGACTGTAAGCTTCATATTAGCTGTGTTTGAAGTAAGCCAACCTCCATTTATCTCATCTGGTGGTGTACCTCTGCCTCCTACTACAGATGATCTGTTTTTGCCCGAATAATTCGTTTGTAAAAAAGCATTATTACGATGATAGTAATGATGCCAATTATCCCAGTCAATGACTCTTTCAGTTAGTATTACAAGATTTCCTCCAGTGTAATGGAATGGAGTATATAGCGATATTGGTATGTTATAAGTTCCTGCTGGTAGGCTTAGCCAAATATCACTAGAAAAAACATAAGTAAAGGAATTCCATGGTAACCAAGACATACTTGTATCAAATTCATCGAAATCTTTATCTACATTTGCCATAGATATATTAACCAAAACAGGTTCATAGATATCTCCATAACTCTGAAAAGTATACTCAATTTTATTTATTACACCTCCAGAAATATTTAATTCTTCAGCAGTATAAATTGTTTGAGCATAAGACCACCAATTATTTAAATCAAAAGGTGGATTGTTTGCAAAAACCTGACTATTGGGATCTCCAACATAGACAGTTTCTATGTTTCTTTCATCTTTAAACATTGATTCATTATTTTCAAAATGAATCATAACATCATTGGCTTGTGTCAATGATAATTGAGAAAATAGACTTACAAAAAAAACTAAACTTAGAACTAAAAAAATGATTTTTTTCATAAATAACTCATAGAAATCATCAACAGAGTTCAAGATATCTTGTCTTTTTTCTGCATGTTCAGCCATTCTATCAAGAGTATCCCAAACAGGTTTCATTGATTCTTCAATGCTTTTCATTTCATATTTTTCTCTCATTTTTCACCTCAAAATGCTTTATTATTTTATATATTTGCCAAAAATAATAAATTTGTTTAATTGTCAAGTATATTTAATAAGAGGTCATTCATACTCAAAACTCTGCTCTCACCTCCATCCTAACCTGATGAAAAGCCATCTGATTGGGATGTTTGTATCCGGAATAATCAAGGTTCATAGTAGCTATCCTGTTCATTCGATAATTTGCTCCTACTAACCATCTGAGGTTCATACCTTGTTGTTTATCGAAAGGAAGATAGGAACTAATAGGATCATCTATAACATTATATCTGATTGATATATTTCCATTGAATCTATACCGTTGCCCTAAAAAATACATAATGTCTTCTGAAAATTTGTATCTATCTATAATTTGTGTATTAAAGTGTGAGAGGACATTTTCTTGTTCATATCCGAGACCTGTAGTAAAAATCAAATTATTTCCAAAGCTGGTTCTGATATTCAATTCGCTTGCTATTGTGTCGGTTTCCATATCATAACGAGAATCTGTTTGATTGCTGAGTCTGAAGATTGTTTCAAAATCTGAATTATAAACCCTCAATAATCGCAGAGAAACTTCATGCTCAGTCACACTATAGGCTTGTAAGGCTTGAAATCGTCTATCTTGCGTTTTATTGTTTCTGTATGTATATCGTGAAATCCAGCGATTTCTTTGAATATTATACCAGATTGTTTGCCTCCATTCTTGTTGAGAATAATGTGATAAATCATTCATTATCGCATCTGGCAAAAGAAAATAAACTCTAATTCTTTGGGGATTTTCCGTTTGTTCCATGACTGAAATATTGGTTTCGAGATTTATTTTGTTGAATAAATCAAATATTTCGCTATCTCTACTTACAAAATTTGCCGGATAGGTATAAGCATTTAAATTTGCTTGAACTTCGACACTTCTACTCGGGTCACCCACAATTACCACAATCCAGTCCCAATCTCCATTTTCTGTCCACACTCCTGTGGAATCATACATACCTGCGCCTTGACCTATGTATTGCAATTCTCTTGCTCTTGGGAAAAATTCGGTATTTTTCAAGATATAAGACCCGTTGAGCTGAATAGCATTTTTAAATAGATTGTTAGCGGTTCTTAGCTCTGCTATATCGAATTTTTGTTCATGTATTTCTGGAGAATAGGTTTCCACTATTCTATGTGAATATAATGCAGTGAAAAATTGTCTATTGATGCGTGTGTATGTCTGTATTGTCCATGTTTCAGACTGTCTAAGCTGTTCCCAATCATTGATAGCCTCATCATCTGTTAAAGCTGGTTCTATCCAAAAATTTTCTTCCTTTGAATAGGAAACAGCAACCCCTGAATTTAGAATATTATCTATGGCAATTTGAGTATTGTATTGATTTAGTCTGTTTCCAGAAATCAATTTCGAGTTTGTTTTTCCTTTATCTGTATTTTCAAAAAAACGGGCATTGCCTTTTAAGCTAACTATATTATATTTATAATCAATAGCAGGTTCGTGAATGATGATATTGGAAATGTTAATTTCATCATTTTCAGCAAAATTAAATCTATAACTCAGCGCCGGTAGAAATCTCGTTTGCGTAATACTTTGATTTAGCATTAAATAACTTTGTCTAATTTCATTTTGAAAATCAAGATATTTATACGATGTTTCCTGCCTAAATAGATTGAAAGTTAATGTTCTTAGATTTATATAATATTCGCTTGAACCAAGAGAATCTGGTTGTGCGAAGGCATTAAACTGAAAAGCTTCATTGGGATTGCGGATGTTAGCAAAAGTAAATAAATTTTGATGTCTATACCTATACCAAGTATTTAGAACAGGTTGAAAATTTTCCCATTCCGGGTTTATTGTTGCTTGGATATGATGAATATAACTAAAATTGTCCTCATTGTCGAGTTCAGAAAAGGTATTTTTATCAAATTCAGATATTAAAGTTTCTGCATAAAAACTAATATAATCATGATTGTAACTCAATGAAAAATCGTAATTTGCTCTCCGTGCTGGGGCTATAATTTCTCGAATAGGTAGAAATGAACCTTGATTTTCACCTACAAAATCAAAGCGCGAAGGTGTAATCTGATTATATTCTCCTTGCCCAGAACCTACATAAGTAAAATGCACATTGTAATCTGCATCAGGCTCACCCAGAGCATAGATATATATTACTTTTTCTTCCATATTAATCCGCCTATAAAAACCCAATCCTTCACCTATAAAGACCTCACCACTAATAAAGGGTCGGTTATTACCTGCCTCCTTTAACATTTGTATATCCGCTTCTGAAAGGCTTTCTGCCAAAGGTCTATCCTTATCATCGATTTGAAGTATAACAGCTGCACGCAATCTAAACCTTTGCCCGATATTGTATTCACCCTTTCCGAGCATACTATTTTTTCTATAATATTCGTCTGTATATTGAAATGATGCCTGTATTCTTGAATTTTCAGAAATAAAATGCTGCAATGTAAATTCGATAGAGCCTTCACTATAATCAATGCGGTAGTCATTACCACGAAAAAGTGGAACTCCATTGAGCCAGATAGTTTCTGAACCCGGTAAGATTGACACATTGTGAGTTGAATCATCTGGTCTTAAAAAATAAGGTCCCTGATTTCCCTCTATGCCGAGAAAGTTTACATAAGCAGTTCTGCTACTAGAAATAGCGATTGCACCCGAGATATTGTGTCTATCAAAATAGCTCAATCTTAATCCCTCAAATTGAGGATTAAAATTGATAAATTGAGTGCCATTGATATTCATATCAAGGTCACCAAAGGCTATTTCATATTCTCGACCATAAACCTTGAAATACACTTCATCAAGCGAACTCAATTCTCTTGAGTCACCAGCAGGTGTTATAGGGGATTGACTGTCGTTTAATTGTGCCTGTATAAAGACATTGGAAGATAATTCGCCATCAATTCTAAGAAAAAGTGATTGATTCAAATCAAGCATATTTTGATTTGAAGTAGAGACAGAAATAGTTTTATTTCCTGTAATATTTAGGCTATGATTGTCAAACAAAATAGTTTCCCAATTATTCCGAGTTGGTATCACCCTCAAGGTATCTGTCATTTCAAAAGGCTCATAAACCCTAAATGTTTGAAATAATCTCTCAGGAAAAACAGCATATTCTATGGATAACGAAGAGTAATTTTCTGGTTGAAATATCAAAATTGAGGCTTTACCAGACTCTACCCCGCTTTCTGCGAGGTGATTTATAGAGGGGCTAAACAAGAAATCCTCATCGCGTTTCAGTTCCAAAGTATCGGAAAATACCCTAATATAACTTGATAAAACATGCCTTTCCTCTATCAAGATAGTATCTGGCACAGGGTGATGGATTTGAAGTGTCTTTATCGAAGGTGATAAAAAAAAGTTTTGTGGGTAGAGCAAAGAAGCTATTGATAATATAACATATAAAAAATAGAATTTCTTATTAATATTTTACTCCTGATACTGCCTTCCTTTTTCAGTAATAAACCTTTTATCCTCTATTCTTTTTATTATGCCCTCATTATCAAAGATATTCAAAAGTAACACACTTATTTTGCGATTGCCAGCTATCAAATCTCTAAATTCTGCTACAGATATACCTTCTTTATTTGTGGATAAATATTCTAAAAGTTTTTTTCTGATGGGATTCACAATAAGGCTATGTAAGTATTCACCTTCGTGATGAATAATTCTTTTTTTTCCAACTAAATAAAAAAGTATTTGTTTCAATCTTTTTTCGTTTATTTCTCTTCTAGCACCTTTTTCTTTTAGTTCTGACCATAATGGAATGTGCATTTTTTGGCTTAATATATATTGGTCTACCCAATATATCATGTCATGGTCGGCTTTATCAAGCTTTATTTGATGAGAAGCAAGAGCATAAGTTTGTTTCCGTTTTACTATTTCTTCTTTTTCTATGAGGATTTTTAATACATTTTCGAGAGCTACGAGTCTGGCATTTTCTGGAAAATCTTGAACTATTGATTGAAATTCTTCTATCTTTTTACCACTACTATCCAAAGGGTTTTGTTTATGAGCTATTTGCAGAAATTTAATTATTTTATTTTCTAATCTATCTTGTTGTTTTCGAAGCCAAAACCAATTTTTATTATGAATGTATTTTTCAGGTAAGGAACCGCATTTACTGATATTTATAAATAGTTTTTTAGAAATCTGTTCCAATGAAATCGGTTTTATACTTTTTTCTATTTCAGAACAGATTAAATCAATCATAAAACCTGATGCTCTCATTTTTAATAAATCTTTGACTTTTTCTGTTCTTCTTCTGTGGTGTAGCGGGAAAGCATCCAAGATCTTACCCCCACCAAGAGTAGTTGTTCCGGATGAATTTCTGATAATGAACTTATCACCGAAACAGACAGAAATGGGTTTATTTAAATGAAATTGTGCGAAACATTTTTCTCCCGAATATATCTTTTCTTTGTCAATCAGATGTATTTTGGCTTGTGTCTGTATTGTTGCTGTATAAAATTCCACTGTTGACCATTGATCGAGTTGTTGAATGTTTTTTTTGCTTTCTGAACTATTGTTTTCTCCAAATAATCTCATTTCTACATCAATCAAAACTGTCAAAGAATAAGGCTCAGAACATAACATCATACCCTTTTCAAAGTCTTCTTTATCAAAATTGGTGATGTTCAAAGAGGCTCGTTGTCCTTGTGATATTATCTGAGTTTCTTTGTTATATGACTCCATTTTTCTTATCTTGAACTCTTTATTCATTGGAACTGTATAAAGTATATTGGTCTTATCAATTTGTCCACTAAGGACTGTTCCTGTGAGAACAGAACCAAATCCTTTGATATGGAAAAATCTATCCGGATAAAGACGAAATTTTGATTTATAACTCAAACTGTTAAGGTCAAAAAATTTAGGATTTTCTCTAACATTGAATTTTGCTTTTTGTGATTTATTATAAGGCGATGGTGAGACTTTTTTATCTTTTTTATTTAGCAAGGCTTTTTCTAAAAAATATTTATTATTTTTTGTTTTTAGAAGTTTTAATATAGTTGTTTTTATTGAATTAATATTCGATACTCTTAGATTAGCTTCCATACCGCTTTTTTCTGCCACAGAAGTTCCAATTATCGGAGCAAATTCCAAAAAGGTATTTTTAACTTTTTCTTTTATCTCGTTTTTTACCAAAAAATATGTATCTTTATCTACTAAATCGCATTTTGTGATGATTATTATGCCTTTTTTCACTTCTAACATATTCAATATCTGGAGATGTTCAAAACTTTGTGGCATAAAACCCTCATCTGCTGCTATGATAAATAACACAAGGTCTATTCCATTTATTCCAGAAATCATATTATCTATAAAGTCTTTGTGACCAGGGACATCTACTATACCCGCATATATATCTTCAGAAAGCTGTATGTGAGAAAAACCAAGATGGATTGTGATTCCTCTTTTCTTTTCTTCAGGATGAGTATCGCAGTCTTTACCAGTCAGTGCTTTAATGAGGCTTGTTTTACCATGATCTACATGACCGGCAGTGGCTAAGATAAAATTTTTACGCATGTTTTTAAACTATATCTTCGATTCCATAAAATCAAAAATCGTCATTTGTCTACAAGGGTATCTGGTTTGGAAATTTTGCACATCTTGCATCTTATAAATGATATTATTCTCTTTACACAGATTTTCAAAAAATTTATAAAGTTCTTTTGACTTATCACTATTACATATATATTGGTTCTTGAAAGATCTGATATATTTTTCTTGAATCTCTGGAAATATACTACCTATTTTATCTAAAAAATACTCTTTTTGACCTTTTCTTAAAGTGACTCCAAACCAAGGAATAATAAATTTTCCTCCACTCTGAGCTACCTGATAAACTGTTTCTCGTATATTGTCCTCAGAATCTAGCAAAAATGGCAGGATAGGTTGAAATAATACACCCGTATAGATGCCATTTTCACTCAAAATTTGAATTGCTCGCAATCTTCGGGATGGTGACGGAGCTTTGGGTTCTATTTTTGAGGCAAGCACATCATTACAAGTGGTGATTGTGAAACAGACTGTAAGAAAGGTTTTATTTATCTCCCTAAGAAGCTCTTTATCACGCAAGATTAAGTCACTTTTCGTTGTTATATGAAAAGGATATTTATACTTGATGACAGTTTGCAAAATTTTTTCTGTCAATCGAATATGTTTTTCTGCTGGAATATATGGATCGCTCATTGACCCAGTTCCGATAGTAACTTTTTTTCTTTTAGTTAATAGTTCTTTTTCTAAAAGCTCAGCAGCATTGCTCTTGATGATCAAATCGCTAAATTCATTTATGTGGTAACAATCACTCCGTGAATCACAATAAATACAATCGTGCTGACAACCGCGATAACCGTTTATATTGAAATGGATGTCGAACCAGTTTTTAGGATTTGTATTCCTTACTAATATACTTTTCGCTTCTATATATTCTATTTTCATTTTATGCAATCGGGTAGGAGGTCACTCATTAATTGGGTGACCGTCCTCCCACACCACCATACATACCGTTCGGTATATGGCGGTTCTTTAGTTTACATCAGTAACTTTCATGTAGTAATCATAAAAGAATAAAT
>WRLO01000107.1 GCA_009777575.1 Candidatus Cloacimonadota bacterium | reverse complement strand
AATTCAATTTTATTTGGCGTAAGCATTACGCGGCGGAACGCATACATGCGTTCCCTAGGAGGCGGGAATTAATTCAATTTTATTTGGCGTAAGCATTACGCGGCGGAACGCATACATGCGTTCCCTAGGAGGCGGGAATTAATTCAATTTTATTTGGCGTAAGCATTACGCGGCGGAACGCATACATGCGTTCCCTACGAGGCGGAACGCATACATGTGTTCCCTACGAGGCGGGAATTAATTCAATTTTATCAAAGCGAGTTGAGAACGCAGCATCATTAGTCGATATTATCTCACTCTCAAAACCTGTAATGGACTTAAAACATGAAGTTGATGTTCATGTTGGGTAGACAGAAAAGAGCAGGGCGAACCCTGCTCTCTTAATACTTTTTTAGGTTGTTACCGTTGTCTCAGGTGACACTTCGATTACCGGAACATGTTCTTCTTCAGTCAATTGACGATAGATACTCGCTTGGACACCTATTTGTACTCCTAACAGAACTACAATCAATGCAAAAATCAAGACATAACAGAGATATGGGATCAGAGCAAATAATGTAGCAAGAATCGCAAAAGTTATTCCAAGCAATAAGTATATTGCAAACATTCTCCACTTATATCCGTAAGTGAAATTATTGCTCAAAGTAAGAGCTTCTGTAGGATTTTTTCCTTTGTCGATAAGCAACAAAAGAGCCAAACTCCACGCGTAACTGATGATAATTCCCGGTATTATGCCGAAGATAAAACCTGCATAAATACCTACAATCATCATGCCAAAAGTTAGAAAAAATTCACCCATATACTTGCGATATTTCGGGTCAAAGATTTCTGTAGATGAGATAGTCTCACCTCTGCTTGCTTTTGAAACAATCCCTACAAACAAACCGATTGTTGTTCCTACATTTAAATAAGGAATCCAACAGGTTAGAACCCAAAGAACGACATTGACTAGAATCGGAGCAAGATTGGTAAATCCGATATTGATGCCTTCTTTGATAGTTTCCACAATGTCGAGTTTTTGATTTGGAAACATTATTTCCTCCTATGCTTTATATTTTTTGGGTAATTTTTTTACCCAATCGACTATTACTTCATTTCCTATTCCTGACTATATTTCAGCACTAATGCCACTGCTATACTACTGGCAAGCATATTTGAACCTCCATAACTGATAAAAGGCAATGGAATCCCAGTTGTTGGCATTATGCCTACATTCATACCTATATTGATAAAAACTTGAAAAAATAAAAAACTGAGACAACCTGCCATTGCTATCCTTCGTTCTTTTATTTCAGAACGGAAAATGTTTTTTATTATTCTTCTAAAAAAATATATAAATAACACCAACAATAATATAGAGCCTATAAAACCCAATTCTTCAGATATAACCGAAAAAATGAAATCAGTATGGTGTTCGGGTAAAAAATTCATATTTTTTTGTGAACCTTCAAGAAAACCTTTACCAAAGAGCTGTCCGCTACCAATGGCTATTTTGGCTTGAATTATTTGATATCCAGTGTTTAATGGGTCTCTTGTAGGGTCGATGAAGGTGAGTATTCTATTTTGTTGATATGGTTGTAAGGATCCCCATAACACTGGTGTTATAAATAATACGAAAAGATTTATTACCATTATTAGTGTTATAAAATGAACCCCGTATTTCTTTTTCCATAAAAAATAGATAAGTAATAATGCAAAAATTATAAAAGCTGGGATGTAAAATGATGTTATGATACTAATCAAAGGGGTTATCAATAAGAATAAATTCCACAAAGGAAACCCAGCCTGTATAAGCATTACCACATAAACAGCTAAAAGCACTAAAGCAGTGCCGAGATCTGGCTGTTGTAATATCAAGAAAAAAGGAAAAACCATAAATATCAATGGTTGTAAAACCAGCCTGAAATTAGATATATTGTCTCTGGACATAATTCTGGCATTTACTAAGATAATCACAATTTTTGCAAATTCTGAAGGTTGAAAACGAACTCCAAATATAAGCAACCATCTTTGAGCATTGTTTATTGCTGGCATAAATAAAACAATGATAAGACATGATAAAACTATAAAATAACTCGGAAAAGTAAAAATATCTAATAAGGTAGAAGGTATCTTTAATATGACGAACATAAAAAAAAGCGAGATTAAAAAGAAAACAATTTGTTTCCACCAAAAATCTACTGTCGTTATTTCATCATCTATTTTTATGCTCGAAGCTGAAAATATGGCAAAAAATCCAAAAAAGACTAATATCAACCAAGAAATAAATAGTTTCCAGTCAAATTCTCGCGTAATAGGGATTTTCATTTAGTCTCCATTTTTCATTTTTTTTCTCTAATTTTTATCTCACCCGATCCTGATAAAATTGTATGATTTGTCGGGCTATTGGTCCTGCTGTGCTACCACCCCATCCGCCATTTTCTATCATCACCAGAAAGGCTATTTCAGCCTCTCCATCCCATTTTGCGTATCCAGCTATTACTGCATGAGGTTGGTCACCTTGTGGATTTTCGGCTGTTCCGGTTTTAGCATAAATATCGGCGCCTTGAACTCTTGCATTTCTACCAGTTGCACCTTCTCGATAGACGGAATCATGAAGAGTTCTTTGTATCACTCTAAGTGTGTTTTCACTATAGGGTAGAATTTTTGTATGTTTTTCAACTATACCTTCCGATATAAAGGTATTTTCATTAAAGGCTTCACGGAATAAGTGAGGGGTGTGCCAAACTCCCTCATTTCCAATTGCCCCATAATATGAGGCTAAAGCTAAGGGTGATACCAAGACTTCGCCTTGACCTATTGACAAATTTGCCCTGATGCCTAATGTTGAAAAATACCTTCCCAATCGGTTTCTATACCATTCTGTTCTAGGGAAAAATCCTGCTCTTTCTGAGGGTAAATCTATACCTGTTCGATCAAGTAAAAAGCTATTCTGGGCAAATTCCTGAAACTCATCAAGGTTAAATCTCGATGATATATCGTAAAAATATACAGAACATGAAACTGACATTGCTTCATAAATATTTCTTCTCCCGTGCCCCCAACGATACCAACATCTAAATACCCTATCTCCTATTCTCATTCCACCATCACAAAATGCTAATCTTGTGTTTTCATTGATTAAATTCTTTTCTATTGCATAAGCAGCAGAAACTGTTTTAAAGGTGCTACCCGGAGGATATGTCCCCATCACTACTCGGTCTAGTAAAGGTCTGAGTTCATGGTCTCTAAGATAATTCCATTGGGCTGTGGAAATACCACTCGCAAACCAATTTTGATCAAATTCTGGAAAACTATTATAGGCAAGTATACCACCTGTTTTGGGGTTTAGGACTACTACTGTCCCCGCTCTATCTTTCGGAAAAATTTGATTTATATGTTCTTGAAGTTCTAAATTTATTGTCAAAACAATGTTAAAACCATTCACAGGTGGACTATTTAAATCATGTCTAAAGAGCCTTAGACTTTTCCCTAAGGCATCTACTTGAACTATTTCATAACCTGATTTACCAGCGAGAAGACCCTCATAATATCTTTCTATACCTGTTTTACCTATAAGGCTATTTCTTGTTAAATCATCTCCCCTATATCTTCTAAATTCTTGTTCATTTATCCTACCTACATAGCCTGTAAAATGGTTTGGGATTATATAATGTCTCAATACTTCAGCCTTAAAAAGCAGCTCAGGGAAACGATTCATTCCCTCCGCTACCCTTGCCATTGTCCCTTCTTGAAGATTTTCTGATATTAAAACTTCTTCAAAAGGGCGAAATCTATAGTCATATATAAGTCTTTCAAGTTGTTCTTGTGTGACTTCAAGATTTGATGTTAGGAAATCTATAAATTCTTGTCTATCGGCTATAAATGCTGGTCTAAAATAGAGATTTATCGAGGGGATATTTATGACTATAGGTCTATATTTCTCGTCAAGGATCATACCTCTAGTAGCTGTAACCCTTCTAATGCGGACATAATTCCTTCTGGATATTTCTTCATATTGAGAACCATTGATTATTTGGTGGGAAAATAATTGTACGGCTATAATGGCAAAAAGTAATATTACTGCAAGATTATATGCTGTGCTAGTAGTAAATTTTTTCTTTATCATTTTCTGAGTGAGGTTAATTTTTTATAGAGATCTGAAAATACATGAAAAAAAACTTTATCATTCATGGAGCGTGATCCTCAATCTATCCACAAAAAATAGTCCAGTTATCACTATACAGGAAATTAATGTATTGTAGACAATAGTCAGTAAAGTTTTTCTCAACAAAAATAATGGTTCATAACTACTAAAAGAGAAATACAACCATTGAATCATATAAAATGCTATATTAATCACAAATAGTGAGAATAATATAGTTAAGAATTTGTCTTTATTAAAACTATTATTATGCTGATGAGTAAAATGAGACAATAAAACAAATAAAATCGTAGAAAAGCCCAATAATTGTGGATTTAATAAATCGTTTGCTATACTTAAAAAAAATGTAAAAGTCAGGCAATATTTATAATCAAGTCTTATGCTGATATAGACCACCCAAGGCAACAATATATTAGGCGTTATCTGATACATTGTTAGGGTATCTGTTGATACGGATGATATAAAAAGTAGAATAAATCCTGCGATTAATAGCTTTATATATTTCATTTTGACCTGTTTTAATAAATGAATATTTTTTCTGTTCTTCTATCTGAAGATTCAAAAATTTTCATTTCTGATCTCCAATTTCACGAACTATACATATAGGGGTCAGCTCACTGCCTTGTCCCTGAGGATTATCTCGCATTATGTTTTCAAGCAATTCAGGGTCGATTTTACTGCTGTGTCCTATCACCCAGCTTCCACCTATATCATTTATATCCATTATGGCTATTTCAAGTCCGACCCCATCCGAGATTTTTTGAGCTTCTTTTTCTGGATGTAAAGGTCCTTTTATGACACATTCCTCATATCCTGTGACCGTTGTAGTATAAGCTGCATCTATCAAAGCTGCTTGTTTGCCTGCTATTCTATAAAAATCTCCTTTTCTTCGTAGAATTATTCTAGTAAATCCGCCTATTAAGGCAGCAAAAAATATCCGAAAAGTTCCACATTCATCTATTGCACACTGCATACTCGAAGGTGCTCGCAAACCTATTCCATAATTAACATTTCGGACAAACCTCCATAAAATATTTGCTAAAAATCCTATTTTTATATCCTTGACATTGATTGCTCTGCCTTGAGTTATGGCGAGAGGACTTTCGCTGATAACGATTATATCACCTTCCTTAATTATTGCTTGGCAAAATGTTTTGATTATATCTATAAAATCATCACCAGATTGCAAAATTCTCGTTTGTATAGGTATTCTCAGATATGTCTTATCTTTATATTTTTTCGGAGATGGGGTTGTCATTTTCATTTTTTATCTCTCGCTCTTTTCAATAGCCCGTTTCAATATCTACCTCACTAATTTCATCTCGGTCTCTTAATAATATAAATACATTTTGTAAATTCGATATGTCACTAAAGGGTTCTATTACTGCTCGAAAATATATTGCGTCTGAGGATTCTTCTAGACGGATTACACGACCTACTGGGTAATTGGCGGGAAATATTTGCGATAAATTTGAGGTTACTATGGTGTCTCCAACTGCTATATTTGAACCAAATCTCAAAAATGTCATTGCTACATTAGAATATAAATCTGAGACAAGAATACCCTGGACACCTGTATTTCTATTTAATACAGCTAACATAAAATTTGAATGATTTATAGGTAAAACTATTGAAAAGTTTTGATACGGTACCATCACTTTGCCTACTATTCCCCTGGTTGAAAAGACTGGATTATCCATTTGGACCCCATGGAGCAAACCTTTGTTTATTACTATTGTTCGCCCCAAAAAGTCTCCTGAAAAACCAACTATATCTGCCAATATATAGGTGCTATCGTAGGTGGTAAACTCGATCATACTTTGACGAATCGTATTCAGCATTGTTTCTTGGTTTATATTTTTTAGTAATAAACCTCCTATCATCATCTGTTGATTGTGGTTTTCGTTTCGGAGCTGATTTAAGGTATGATATTCACGAACTGAATATGTTAAAGGTAAAAATACTGTTCGTCCTAAAAATGTAGCTCTTACTACTCTATCTTGATAACTACCAAAAAATAAGAACAACCCAATAAAAAGATATGTAAAAAGTAAATATCTTTTTTGTACATTATTCATTTTGTCCTCTTCTTACATTTTAGGATACAACAGAGTAAAATTATTCTTCTACTTTTTTGATGAGCACCTCTCTATATACATCGAGGCTATCGAGTATCTTACCACTCCCCTTTACTACACATACCAAGGGGTCAGGAACTACATGAACTGGTAAATCCACTATTTCTTTGATCTTTTCATCTAACCCTCGTAATAATGCTCCGCCACCAGTTAATACTATTCCTCTTTCTGCTATATCGGCAGCTAATTCTGGCGATGTTTTTTCAAATAGTTTTTTGATAGCATCGATCATTGTAGCTACTGTTTCTGATAAAGCCTCTCTGATCTCTTGCGATGTTACACGGATTGTTACAGGATAACCATTGACTATATCACGACCTCTTACTTCCATATCCATTTCTTGTTTTAGTGGATACGCTGAGCCTATCTCTTTTTTTATTCGTTCTGCTGTTTGGATTCCTACATAAATATTGTTCTTTTTTCGAAGATAATTCATGATGTTTTCATCCATCTTATCGCCACCAACTCTGATTGAATTGTGAACAACTATATGAGATAATGAGATAACGGCTATTTCGGATGTTCCACCACCAATATCCATCACCATATTTCCATACGGTTTATGTATAGGTAAATCAGCTCCGATTGCTGCTGCGATTGGTTCCGACACTAAATGAACTTCCCTTGCTCCTGCATGCAAAACACTATCTCGAACTGCTCTTTTTTCGACTTCGGTTATTCCAGAAGGAACACATACTATTACACGAGGTCGAATTAGCCACCTATTTTTTTGTGAGCGAACTATGAGATTGCTCAACATTAGCTCGGTTACCCTAAAATCTGATATGACGCCATCTTTTAAGGGTTTTACTACTTTGACTTCATCAGGGTTTTTCCCAAGCATTTCCTTAGCTTTCAAACCGATACAAACTACCTTTTTGCCATCTGAGGTCAAGGCTACTACAGATGGTTCGTCGATGATAATACCTGCTTGCTTTTTATATACTAATGTGTTGGCTGTTCCTAAATCTATTGCTACATCGCTTGATAGTATCCCAAACAATTTACTTAATGGCATAAAAACTCCTTTGTTTTCTGGATTGATGTTAGTGGAAAAGCGGGAATTTGAAAAACTACTTTTTTAAAATCCCTCTTTTTATTGACACTAACAATTAATCACTTCGACTGTCTCTTGAGCTATCATTAGCTCTTCATTGGTTGGAACTTTCAGGATTATTACTTTTGATTCTTTCGAAGTCAAATCTACTATCTCGCTATTGAATATCTTGTTTTTCTCTTGGTCGAGTTTGATTCCTAAATATTCCATTTCACTTAGCACCATTTCTCTAAGTAATGACATGTTTTCGCCGACGCCACCAGTAAAAATAATAATGTCTACACCGTTCATCGCTGCAGAATATGCGCCTATATATTTTTTGATTCTATAGGCATATACATCAAGGGCTTGAATAGCTCTCGAATCATTATTTTCTTTGATAGCGTTCTCTATTTCACGCATATCATTGGAGATTTGTGACAAACCTATCATGCCGCTTTTTTTATTGATGATATTATTCGTTTCATCTATTGAATAGCCCAGTTGTTTTACTAAATGAACCACTATAGCTGGATCAATATCACCACATCGAGTTCCCATCATTAAGCCTTCAAGCGGCGTCAAACCCATAGAGGTATCTACTGATTCGCCATACTTAATTGCAGTGATAGATGCTCCATTACCTAAATGACAACTAATTATTTTTAAATCCGTTAGTTCCTTTGCAAATCTCTCTGAGCTTTGATTAATATATTGATTTTTGAGATATTCGACTGCTTTCATACTCACATATTTGTGAGAAGTTCCATGAAAACCATAACGGCGAATTTTATTTTTTTCATAAAATTCTATAGGAAGGGGATATAGATATGCTTTCGCAGGCATTGTTTGATGAAAAGCTGTGTCAAATACTCCACATTGAGGTGTATCTGGCATTGCAGATTTGACAGCCTCAACACCCATGATATTCGCAGGATTGTGCAAAGGCGCCAATGCACAGCAGTCCCTAAGTTTATCCATCACATCTTCGTTGATTTGAACAGCATCTGAATAATATTCACCTGCATGGACAAGTCGATGCCCTACTGCTGCTATTTCTTTGACATTGGCTATGACACCACTGGATTTGTCCATCAGATTTTCAAGGATTAGTTTTATTCCTATTTCATGGTTGTCGATTACCATTTCTTTTTTCTTTATAGTAAAAACTTCGCTTTTGTAAGTATACAAAGCCATTGTTTCACCTATTCTTTCTATTATACCTTCGGCTAACAAACTTTTATCAACCATATTGATTAATTGAAATTTGATAGAAGAACTTCCACAATTTAAGACTAATATTTTCATAGCTTACTCCTTTAAATAATTTTATTTTGGGCTACTTAAAAAATTGGGAGAATGAGAAAAGTTTTTTTAATCTACCCAAGCTATTCAACCTAACTCATCATGCTGTTTTCCATAAAATCTATGGCTGCGACTTTGATGCTTACATCTCTTTTCAAGTTTTCACTCATTAAGATTTTATGCCTTAGGATTTTTGTCCATAAATCATAAACATTTTTGTCTTTCATATCCATTCCCAAATAATATTTGAGCATGTCTGGATAAAAATCATCTCTATCACCTTCTACCCGAGTGATGATGTATTTTAAATTGACATTTGAAACCTCATAATCCCTGTATCTTACATCGATTATTCCGTATCCAAGTTTTAATAAACCTTCAAAATTTACTTGCATTTCATTTTCACTTGTTGACATTTGCACCTCCTAAATGGACTACTTTTACTTTTTTTTTGAATTTTTAATTTGAGCTAAGATTTTTTATAGCTCGATATTAAATAATTTTCGTTTATTTTTGCTCAATATGTATTTTGTTTGATGATTATCATCTAAACAAAGATTATGAGCGGAAATATTCGATTCTTATTACTTAAAAACATGATTACTAAAACACATATTTCCCTTTTTGAACCGATTATTTTAAGGGGATTTTTTTGTCAACATTTTTTGGATATTCATTTTGCTGATATTAAAAATATTTTTTTTAGTAAAATATTACGAAAATAGATTCATTAATTTTCCCATATTCATGAGTCATCTCCGCAAAGGTATCTTGTAGAGATGATAGCTCTGTAGAAAGGGATATAAGCATCATGTCGCTACGGGAATACGGTTTTTGGGTTATACATCATTTTCTACCGAGCTTCACATACCTAAAGGTATGTGTAAGGAATAATTTAAATAATTTGACTTTTCGGAGTAGACACTTCATGGGGGGGATATTATTTTCATTCATGGCTGGTGAGGGCGAAGCCACCATGAATTGATACTACGAAATTTTATCTCTTAATGCAGTAGTCTCTTATTGATAATAGAGCATAAAAAAGGAGAGCCTTGCGACCCTCCTTTATCTTGATTTTTAGGTTCTTCGATTTCTTAGAAGATATAACCTACTGAGAATAAGACTGCTCTGGTTTTGGAACTCACATTTTCACCCCACGCATACTTATATTCATAGAAATCAGACAAACCAAGGTCAAAACCTACTCCTATATAAAATTTGTCTTGGAATACTAAATCGGCTCCTAGTAGAAGCCCAAAATCGAGAGTGTTTAGATCGTCTTTAATATCCTCGTCCCAAGATTCATTGTATCCACCGCTATTTCTATAATACCCACTAGAATTAGCAGATAACATAAAAGCTGCATAAGCACCAAAATAAGGATAAATAGGTAAATCACCTATATCCAATTTTGCTTTGGCAAAAAAGTCAATGTAGTTGATAGATACATCTTCTTCAAAAGAGTAGCTATCTCCCCAATAATCAGATCCACTCTCAGATAAGGTAAACCCCTTCATATTGAACCTAATCCCAGTCTCAAAGATAGC
>WRLO01000106.1 GCA_009777575.1 Candidatus Cloacimonadota bacterium | reverse complement strand
AGCAAGCTGCATGAATAAACCTCTTTCTTTATGGTATCTTAGCTCGCGGACACTCCATTTTTCTTTGATTGATTCAGCAAGATAAAAGTCTCTCTCAAGTTTGTCATCAATGCTTATAATTTCAATAATATGAGACCAATTCAATTTTCCAGACACTGTCTGGAAAATTTGTAATCGCATATAAAATAATCGCATATAGAAAAGATTGGATTTTGAAAAACCTTTACCGAGCTTGGTGGTTAAATCCTTTGAGAGATTTACAAGTAACTTTTCACCATATTTAGCTTTTGCACTTCCATCTTGCTCAAACTCTACAATATATTTTCCTATATTCCAATAAGTTTCAACAAGCTCTTTATTTATTGTCTGTGCAATGCTTCTCTTGGCATCTGCAACAAGCATCGATATTTGACTTATCAACAAATCATATTGATCGTTATTTTGAATTTTGATTTCATTCATATATTTATCCTTTAAATATTCCTTCTATATTGTTTATAATATTCGATATTTCTTCAGGAGATGGTAATAATGAGCTTATATCTTTCGGCAAATTATCATAGTGGGAGTATGTAGCAACCCCTATAGGTTTTGTCGATGATTTCAAAGTATATTCCACTCTTGTGCGATTTTTATTTTTGCAAATAATGATACCAATCGAAGGGTTTTCATCTGGCAATTTCACAGTTTCATCAAGGGCACTTAAATAAAACTGCATTTTGCCGACATATTCTGGTTTAAACTCACCGATTTTTAAGTCTATCGCTATTAGGCTACGCAACCGTCTATGAAATAAAAGCAAATCTATGTAATAATCATCATCGGCTACATTTAAATGAAATTGATCTCGGACAAAAGAAAAATCACCACCCATTTCTATAAGGAATGCTCTTAAATTATTGATGATAGCCGACTCCATTTCAGCTTCACTATGCTGTAAACCCATTTCCAGAAAATCGAAATTATAATCATCTTTGACTGCAAGCTTTGCTTGAAATCTATATTTATCGGGAACAGTTTCTTCAAAATTGGTTTGATTTGTTAGGTATTTCTCATAGGCTCTGTTTTCGATGTTGTTGATTAAAACGCTTTTAGTCCATCCATATTTCCATGTCATCCTTATATAAAACTCTCTTTGTAAAGCATCTTTGCATTTTTCCATAATGACAATGTTTTTTGACCAACTAATTTCTGCCAACAGTGTTGGCAGAATTGCTTTTTTCAAATCTCGCAATGATGTTGCGAGATTTATAACTGTTTTATTATCAGTCTCTTGTAATTCCGCCACCATTGGTGGCGGAATTGAGTTTTGAATTTCTCGCACCATTGGTGCGAGATTTATAACAGTTTTATTGTCAATCTCTTGTAATTCTGCAGGCGGTGTCTGCAGAATTGTCTTTTCTGTATATTCTATGTAAAATGTTCTCATTCGCCACAAGTTTGCCGCAGAATACCCCTTCACCCCCGGAAACTCTTTTTGAAGCTCTTTTGCCAAAACCTCAATCACAGATTTTCCCCAGCCCTGAATCTTTTGTTGATGATAAATTTCTTCGCCTATCTCCCAGTAGAGTTGAATCAATTCTTTATTCACGCTCTTCATGGCTTCATATTGTTTTCGATAAATAAGCTCTTTGACATCTTTTACTATCGAGCCATAAACTGTTATTTCATTATTCATGATACCTCATTTATTTCATCCTATTTTGTAAACAATTTTTGTGTTCAAAATATTTAAAGAGCCTTTTTAAGTCAAGAATAATATTCATTGATTATCTATCTGTCTCCGCACCTCTTCCAGTCCTTTATTCATCACAGCATCCACACCATTTTTCAGGTCTTCTATGCTATTTTCTATTTGGATATGAGGTTGAATGCCGATATTGATAAATTCTCTGCCGTCGGGGTATGTAACCCAGCGAGTGCAGATACGAACACTGCCTCCGCTTTTTAAATTGATATGAATAGGTTGTCCGGTAGAGCCGTAACTTGCTGTGCCAACTATTGTAGCTCTTTTTGTAGTGTCAAAATTTAAAAGAAATGTTTCTGCTGCTGAGCCAGTCTCTCTTGATGATAAAACTACAAGAGGAGCATTTAATACACCGGGGATGTTTAAGCGTGAGATTTTGATTGTGAGGAAATACTCTTCATAATATTTATTTCTGGGTATTCTGTATAATCTCTCAAAATAATCAAAAATTTTATGTTTTCTGTGCAGTGCTCTTTGGTTTGTAAAATCCTCTCCAATAAATACAGCAGATACCTGATCCCCATTTTTGCTATTCCCTCCGCCATTTTCTCGAACATCGATGATATATCCAGCAGCATTTTCCAGTAGTGAATAGTTTGCAAAAAAATCGCTTGGAAGATCATAATTAAAAAAGGTATCAATGGTAATGACAGCAATATTATCTTCTGTAAAGGCTATTGTATGGCTATCAGATTCATAGACTACCCTTAGTTCGTCAGTTGGCAGGACACCATTATTTAGACTGACCCAATTTTTAGAATACACTGTTCTTTGTAGGGTAATAGTCTCAATCTTGCCTTCATATTCTATTTCGAGTATTGCTTCATGTCCTATTGACCATCGTCTCAAAAATTCTAGCCTCCAAAAGCCTACACTATCTTTTTTCTCGTGCCAGATATAAGGGTAGATATTGGTCTCTATAAACTCCTCTATATCGACACCATTGATTTTATGAACAATGCTACCCGGTTTTACAATGTCAATTACGCTTTCATCAACCCTATCAATGATATATTGGTCATTGATGAAACCAAAAGCAACCGTCAAACTAGCAGTTAAATTTTCATCTTCCCATACACTTGCAGGAAAAGACATATCAGTATGCCCATCACGCAATAATGCCACAAATCTCCACAATTCAAGATAATACTCAAATAGGCTATTTGTTGCTAAAACTCTGGGTAGAGCTTCATGATACGCCGCTTCCCAGTCAAGAGTGCCTTCCAATCTCTCCCAAAAGATAAAATGGTATTCTGCTTTTTTATAAATCTTTGTTAATTCATAGATTTTCAGTTTGTCTGGTGGGTTGCAGGGACTCGCTTGCGACCTGATACTTTCGTTCTTGTCTATCTTCTTTGCTGTAGAGCAGGAAACCGTGAAAAATAAACTTAAAACCACAATGATCATAATTGTTTTTGTTGTGTTCATGTATTGATTCCTTTTATTTTACTCAGTCGATTTCACTCTATAAAAATGATAAACATCGCCCTGACATCCATGCAGGGTTATCAAATCATCCGTTACTTCTTTTACTGACCAATACCATGCCCCATCGGGTGGGAAAGCACATGTTTCCTCTGTAAACCATTCATCTTCAGCGATAAAATCATTGATGGACAGCATGTTATTTTCCAGCATACGAACTTCATTTGCTCTGATGCAAACTGTAGATAGCATAGCAAAACCTTTGTCTGAAAATCCGTTTTGCCCGACACGGCAATAGATATGTTTGCCTTCGACATAAAAAAATATGCTATATTTTTCTGAGTTTATCGTAGCAGACGCTTTACTGTCATCCCAAGCGACAGACATCTGTTGGTTCCACAAAGCCAATCTTTGGGCTATAGTCAGTTCATGGTCAATTTCATGAGTCTGGTTTATGTCGGCTGCTTTGATTTTTTCTGCCAATACCAGCTCAAACTCTGCTCCATTATGCATCGTGTAAATCAATTTTGATTTCTCAGTATCATATCGAATTTCATCAGCTGAATGGTTTCTGATATAGGTTTTAGCTTCTTCTGATGAAGCTACTGGCTCACCAGTTTCTGAATGCTTGATTGCTGTTTGGGTAAACGGTTCACGCAATGCCCCAAAGCTATTTCCAGCTTCATCCTTTGTCCCTTCCCCATAAACCACACCTATAGTTCCATCTTCTTTATGATTTAATAAACTGATTATTAAATCTTCTCTTACTCTTAAAAAAGATATTTGTAAGCCGTCAACAACAGCAATCGTTGCATTTTCTCCTATCCAAATACCGTTTTCTACTATGTTCATTTCACCTCCGTTTCTTGTGTTCCAATCTGTTTTCTCGGCAGTAGAGCAGGAAATCATCATTAAGATGCTTAAAATAATTACAACAACTAATTACAACAACCATTTTTTGTTTTGGTTTCATAATTAGTTAAACCTTACTCTATTTGCCTTGCCAGTTATGTTGACAATTTCAGGCTCATTATACACACGAATTCTCCCCAAGCTAGATATATGGGCTTCTAAAGAATTTACAGAATGAATGTGTATATCTCCATTACTTGTTCTAATTTTGGCAAATTGAGCTGACAAATCATTTCCATAAATCGTTCCAGAACATTTTTTTGTCACAGCTAATTGATCCACTTTTCCAGATAAATGGATTTCCATTTCTGTATCATGTCCTGATGTGTTGATGTTTAATTCGTTTAACTCAATATTCAAAAGATTTGCAGATGAACTTTTGTTTACATTGAGAGTTAGTTTATCAAGAACAACATTGGGTAAGCGTAAATTTCTCTCTTTATGAAGGGTTATCATGTCTGCGATATTTTCTATGCTTACACTGGACATGAGCAATTTAGCTTCTTTTTTAAGAGTTATCGTTTCCACATCAGGAGCAGTAATGTAAATTTGAATCATGGGGATGTTGTTCACATCTTTCAAAACTACATCAAGATTTTCAGAGGCAAGCCAAGTTAATCCCCAATTAAAGAATTTATTCTTCCTGTAAATCCTTAAAGTATTTTCTTCATAATTGTGCCTTATATACTTTAAAGTGTTTTTCTTACGAGATTTGACAACAATAGATTCTACTTCTGACTGCCTAAAGATAACTATAAAGTCACCTTCCAGTATCAAGTTTGAAAAGGTTTCAAATTCGATAACTTTTTCTTCAGCAAAGTCTGCTGTTAGATTTGTTAGGGTTGTAAGGTCTAATTCTGCCATTATATTATCATTTTGAAAAGCTATTTTATGAAGACTACAACCAGCTAACAAACATAACAGCACGACTATAAAAGATTTTCTCATGCAAACTCCTTACTTCATCAGAACCATTTTTCGGGTTGTCACATAGTCATTTGTCTGCATTTGATAGAAGTATATCCCACTTCCTACATCTTGACCATTTTCGTCTTTTCCGTTCCAAACTACGCTATGATTTCCCGCACTATGATTGCTGTTTACCAGAGTTCGAGCCTTTTGACCTCTGATATTGAATATTACAATCGAGACATGAGACTCTACAGCAACCGAAAAGCTGATAGTGGTTTCTGGGTTAAAAGGATTTGGATAGTTTGAGTGTAGAATAGTTCTGAATCCTATAGCATTATCGTCAGTTTCTGATACATCAGAGACCGTTACTTCCACTGTAGCTGGTTCAGATTCTCCATTTTCATAGATTGCAAGCACTTTATATATATAAGTGCCGTTTTCTGTGACAGTGTCTATAAAATACAGTTCTGAAATCGACTCTTCAATTAAAGGTTCTTCATCTTTATAGACCATATAACCTACAAAATCACCACTACTTCCAGATTCAGGTTCTTCCCAAGACAAAGTCACCACATTGCCATTTGCGTTTCCTATTAAATTTTGTGGTGGGTTAAATATCAGTGGAATATTAGGGGAGATATAAACAGTGTTTGAAGGCTCTGATGGTATAGAGTTAAACATAGAGATTTCATAGTTAGCTACCACATAGTATGAATAAACCCTATTTTCATCAACGATGTCTGTATATGATGTGGTTGTTATCCACATATCATAATATAAACCATCTCTATATATAGAATAATCAACGAATGTTTCTGTGCTACCCGGTAGAGGCTCATCCCATGTTAAATTTATAGTGTAGGAATCAGCTGTAGCTGTTAGATTCCGGGGAGGGTTTGCTATTCTCGGAACATAAGAAACTTCTACATTGTCGATAGCTGCTGGTGGTTGAACGCCTATAGAATTATCATTCTTCCATACGAATAAAAATCTATAGGTTGTATCTTCATGGGTATATATCCATTCATGCCCATCAAGAGTATATGTAGTCCATTCAGGTTGTTCACAGATATATTCGCCTATCAGATAGGAAGAAGAAATATATTGTGTTTCCCAACCATTGCTCGCCTCTGGGATAAAGTCCTCTGGAACGATATAAACATCAAATACATCAAAGCCATATTCTCCCATACCTTTGAAGGAAAAATTAACCCTAATGTCACCTGCATGTCTTGGCAATAAAATGTCTGTGTAAGCGTGGACAAAAGAATAACTGTTTACATTGTAGGCATTTGATACCCCATTATCATTTGAGATATACAGTGCGTTTGAGCCTTCAAAGCTTGTGGCATTGCCTATATGCCATTTGTTTACCGCGGCTCCGTTTACAAAGGTCCAGTTGCCTGAACCATTTTCAAAATCATCAAAGAAAAGAACAATTCTCTCCGCTGATAAAGTTCCTATTACTGTCAGAAGCAGTAATAACGTCATTAGTGTCTTCATAAATACTCCTTGTATTCTGGTTTTATTCATATAGTGTCGGAATATTTAAAAAGGTTAGGGGTTTTGTAAAAAAAAAATTACAATTTTGTGAAGAGTATCATATTCACAGTCTTTTTTTGATAGTCAGTTAGTGGTTTCAAGATACCATCTGATAAAAGAGAATCTAAAACTCTTGATATAATTTCGTTGTAATTTATAGAGTTTTTATAGAAAAGAGAGCAAGCTTCTTGTAGGTGATTTGGATAATATGAACTACATAAATCATATAGTTCTATGTCAAGGTCTTTACCTAAAGCCAATAATTTTTCTGGAATTTTAATCATACTATATAGCTCTCTTTTAGATAGTTCCATGACGACCAAATTGAGATATTCTGTGTTATTCTTAGTAACTAAATATCCGAACTTTCTTAATTCTGAAATAATCTTTTCTTTATCCTTTTGAAGAAGATCAATCCTATCGAGTAAAAAATCATATAAATATTTATATTCAAGGTATGTAAAATAGTCCCATCCTTTAATTCTATCATCAAAAATTGAATTGAACATCATTAACTCTAAAGGAAATTTTTCTCTTGGAAAACAAAAATAAACCCATTCAATAAAGCATTCATCAAGTTCTTCTTTATAATTTAGTTTATAGTTTTTCTGGACATATGTTGTAGCAAAATACTTGCAATATTTGTTTTTCGAGTTGTGATAGTGTTTTAGTTTTTTTTGCCTTTCAAATTTAGCGTCAGAAATTTGAAGAGCAAAAGTAATAATAGACCATAATAAATAATTTTTGTCATTTTCAGGTGTATATATTTTCGGAGTATAATTCGATGGAATTAAAGCAGTCTCTTTATTAGGTAAAGCAATAATAGGTAGCTTAATTTTTGAACTACATGTTATTTCTAAAGCAGGATTATTTATCAAATCTAATATACTGGGTATGTATAAGTCACAAACATGATTAGCATATTTAGTAAAGATTTTATTTCTCTCCTCATAAATTTCTATAGGGAAATCGTGTAATAACATATCAGTTAAGTAGTTGGCTTCAGATTCGCAAATCTCTGAATAATCTGTTGAAGTTTGTTTATACATAAAGCCGTTGTTCAATAGATAATCGATCTCTTCTTCAACTATTTCTCTCGGAGCTCCAATTAATTCAGATATTTCGGTTAAGGTTCTAGATTTATGGTATGTAGAATATAATATATTTTGCGTAAGAATCTTTGATAAATTGTAATCTATATTTGCTATAGCATGCAGATAATTTAAACCATGATATGTTATAGTTTTAAATTTTATGGGTTGTATAGCTAAATTTTCATTTTTGTTCATTTACTATCCTTTGCTGGTATAGACTGTGGATTTGGTAAAACATTACTAAACATTATTGTGTTTACACTTTGTTTTTGATTATTTTTTATAGGTTTTAAAATTTCTCTTTTTAAAAGATCTTCCAGAACAAAAATCAGAATCTTATAACAGGTTAGATTGTTTTTATTTAAAACTCGGAACAAAGGAATCTGGTTTTTATTAACAGTTGCCTTATTTATCTTATATAAATATTCTTCTAGTTCTTTTCCCATAGTATATAATTGCTTAGGTACATCAGGTAAGCTGGTTATAAAATCTTTCTGGGAAAGTTTAGAGATGACCATATTTACAATTTCAGAATTACCTTTTGAAATTATCAGACCTTTATCAAATAAATTTTTGTATTTGTCTATGTTTGAAGAGGTTCTTTCTAATCTGCCAGTAAAAAAGTCATATAAATAAGTAAAATACAGATGACAATAATAAAAATCATATTCCACTCTTGTATCAAAATCTGAATTTAACTGCCAAATGCCGAAAGGATGAATATCAGTATGATAAGAATTATAACTCAAGAACATTTTTTCTTCATTAATCTTTTTTGTAGGACTTTTATTGTCATCAACCACAGCTGATGTTACGCAAAAACTACCATCTTTGCGATGTGTATAAAATTTACTGATTTCATTTTCATAATCAGGATCTTTAAGTTTGACAGAGCATGCGTAAGCTATGAGCGAATACATCATAAAATTTATGTCATTTTTGGGGGTGTAAAAGTGTAGTAATGCTGATTTGTCTTTACAATACTGTAAAAGCAGAGGAACATAAATATCACAGATATATTTTGAGTATTTCTTTAGTATTTCGTTATATTTCAAAATATCTTTTTTCCATGACTCGGTTATATGTATAGTTGTAACATATTTATTACCGGGTGTTCTATCTAAAAAACCATGATTTGTAAGTAAATTTATCTCATCTTCAACAAACGCTGCAGGCACTTTTAGTTCTTTAGCTATCTCTGTAGCTGTTTTGGCTTTATGATACACAGAATAAGCTATATTCTGTGAAAAGTTTGTCCTAAAATAAAATGACATCTCTCTTTGTAAATCACCATGTTTCCCTATCATGTTCATATTTACAAAGATTTTCTTTTTATGTATAATTTCTTGATAATCTGAGAAGGCTATCTTTAGCTGATTTCTAGCTTCAAAAATATGCCATTTTACACATCCAACCGAAATATGAAGTATATCCGCAATTTCTTGATACTTCATTTTTTCAAAATAATGCATTACAATTGTTTCTCTTTGAGTTTTACTGAGATAGGCTATCGCATTCCTCAGCTTAAGATATTCATCTTCTTTGTCATCATATTGCTCTACCAAAGGCTCTATCGTTTTTTCTGAAAGCTCCTTTTCTGCAATTTCTTCTGACATAAAACGATTATACACATTTTGCGAAATTCGATATATATAGCCATCAATATTTTCAATTTCATCTGAATTCAAAAGAGATTTATACGCTTCAAAAGTAATCCTCGACGCAAGCTCTTCTGCAAGATCAATGTTCTTTGTCTTTGAAAGTGAAAATCCATAAATCTTTTTTATATATTTGGTTATGATTTTATCTGATTTTGTTTTATCCATAATGTCCTTTTAAATTATCGGTTTCATAACAACAACATTTCATTTCAAACATCAAAAGGCAGTTTTAATTGTTTTATTGTTGAAAAAATATCATAATCACGTCTGATCATTTCGTTAGCTGTCGGCATATCATAGTTTATGCCTTGCTTTTCACATGATTCTACGAATGTTTTCCATAATTTTTTACTATAAGGTGAATAACAACGGTAATAATTATTAAACCTTTCTTTATATTTCTCAGAGATTCCGGGATAATGTTTTTCTGCTTCTTGATAGAAATAGTCACGCTGGACATCTGCCATAGTAACGAGAGTAGATATGTACACATATTTTGCCCCATGAGCCTTTGCTTTTTTCACAAGCTCTTGTATATTTTCAGTGCTGTCTGTGATATACGGAATTACAGGGTCTATTAATACGCCTGTTATGATTCCATTTTTTGATAAATGCTCTATAGCTTTAAATCGCTCTGTTGTCGTTGATACAAAGGGTTCTACTTTCCTACATGTCTCATCATCAGCACAGGTAATGGAAAAGTTTACACTTGCGGGAGAATGTTCTTTTATGTCTAATAAAATATCCGTATCTCTTTTTACCAAATCACTTTTCGTTATAATGCAAATTCCAAAATTAAACGCATTAACTAATTCTAAAGCGTTTCTCGTTAGTTTATATTCCTTTTCTTCAGAGTTATACGGATCTGATACGCCGCCTGTTAATATAACTCCTG
>WRLO01000105.1 GCA_009777575.1 Candidatus Cloacimonadota bacterium | reverse complement strand
GCCATTTTTAACAGCCCTCTTGTGAAAAGACTAAAACATAACCATTGATATCTGTTATGGCAAACTCTGTAGCTCCATAAAATGTTTTATGCATTTCTTTGACTATGGTTGCTTTGCCCTTCACTCTTTCAAATATCGCATTGACATCTGTTACAGGAATGTATAGAGTAAAAGTTCCACCAATTGAAAATTTTTCAAGTAATGGATATTCCTCTTGTATGCTTTTTTCTTCCTGAAACAAAACATACACATTGCTTGCATTCATCATAGCAAATACATAAGGTTCTTTGTCGGGAACCGTTGACATCACGCTAAACCCAAGAATATCTTTGTAGAAATCTATCGTTTCCACAACATCCTTAACCATTAAAACTGGCATTAATCCTTTAAATTCCATTTGGACTCTCCTTAAAAACTTTGAATATTTATTTGCGTCTCATGATTTTAAAAGTCCTATTTTTTGTCAAGTCTTTTATGAATATTTATATTAGTAAGCAAAATATCTCAAACAATACTTCGCATTTTCTCAAACTATTTAGCTGTCTTTAACAAGCATTCGAGGGGATATAATTTCCCGATGATGATTTTTAGGTGTAGTTGACATATTCTTCTCCTTTGTCAATTATTTTTATTTTAACAATTCTTGTATTAAAGATGGCATTTTGATGTCGCAAATAGGTTTTGTGATATTAGATTTTACTTGTGTGACATTAAATATTAGCTTATCCATAAGGTCAACAGTTTTCAAATAGGGTTTAAAAGTTAAGCACTTTTTTTATGTACTGGTAAACAAATTTTCCAAAACAAAAAATATTGACAAAAAAGGTTGCTTTTATATTTTGGTCTAAGCGATAATTTAATTAGTATAAGGAGCGATTAAATGGTTCAGTATAAAAACAAACAAGAATTAATTGAAGCCATCAACAAGGCTCACGAAAAGTTTGTTGTAGAGTTTCTTGAAGTGAAAAACGAAGAGATACACAAAAGAATAGAGTCGGTGGAAAAGACTCCTGCAGAGATGATTGCTTACCAAATCGGATGGCTAAACCACATAATGCAATGGGAAAAAGACGAATTGGCTGGTAAAGAGGTAATCACACCAGCACCGGGTATCAAATGGAACGAAATTGGTAAACTTGTGCAGACATTTTATGACAAACACAACAAGGGAGATTTGAAAAGTCTGCTCTCAGAATTTGCAAAAACAAAAGAAGAGTTTGTTGATTGGATAGAAACTTTGGATGAAAAAACACTCTTTGAACTCAATCAACGCAAATGGGCGTATATAAAAGCTGGGTGGCCTGTTTGGAAATGGCTTCATATTAATTCAGTAGCACCTTTTACAAATTTCAGACCACAGATTCGAAAGTGGAAAAAGGAGGTGAAATGACAATAGTCATTTACAAATCAATCTACGGTAGCACACAGCGATATGCGTGTTGGCTCGCAGAAGAATTGAATTGTCGGGCTGTGAATTTGAAAGAAAATAAACAGATAAACCTTAAAGATTTTGACACCATTGTATTGGGTGGTGGTCTTTATGCAGGTGGTATATTAGGTAGCTCCATCTTAAAAAAGCAATTGGATAGCCTGAAAGACAAAAAAATAGTGGTGTTTACAGTTGGTTTAGCAGACCCAAAATCTACAAACTATCAAAAAATCAAAGAGATGTGTTTTAGCAAAGAACAGCTTAAAAATATCAGTTTTTTCCATTTAAGGGGTAGCTGTGATTATTCGAAGCTGACTCTTATGCATAGGATGATGATGACAATGTTGAAATGGGTAACCAAACGAAAAAAAGAGACAGAAATGACTGAAGAAGATAAACATTTTTTAGCCACTTATGGTAAAGTAGTGAATTTTGAAGATAAAGAAACATTGCAACCGATTGTGGAGTATATAAACTCAATATGACCCACAAAAATAAACTATATATTTTATCAGGATTGCCCGGAGTGGGTAAATCTTCTATTGCCAAATCTATCTCGACTAATTTTAAAGCTACTTATGTACGAATCGACACAATAGAGCAAAGTTTACGAGATTTGTGTAGTTTTGATGTTCAAGGAGAGGGTTATCGTCTCACATATAGGCTTATTGCTGACAATCTAAAGGTTGGTAATTCTGTGGTTATGGATAGCTGTAGCCCATGGAAGCTGACTCGCACAGAATATGAAAACATTGCAATAGAGCATAATTATGAATACATAAATATTGAAGTGATATGCTCTGACATTGCAGAACATAGAAGGAGAATTGAAGAAAGAGTAACCGATATTCCGAATCTGAAATTACTCTGCTGGACTGATGTTTTGAACAGAGATTATGAGCAATGGGATAAAGAACATATCATAATAGATACGGCAGGAAAAAGCGTAGATGATTGTATAAATGAGTTGGTAGATAAAATAAAAAATGAACAAAACTTTATCCTTTCCACCGACAGATTATTTTTAAGAAAACTGTACGAAACCGATTCTGACGACTTATGTGAAATATTACAAGACAAGGAAACAATGTACACTTATGAACACACTTTATCAGATGAAGAAGTCAAAGGTTGGTATGATAAACAAATCGACCGCTATCAAAAAGATGGTTTTGGTTTATGGGCAGTGATACATAAAAATACAGACGATTTTTTAGGAATGTGTGGTTTGACTATTCAAAATATCAATGATGTTGAATATCTTGAAATAGGTTATATGTTCAAAAAGAAATATTGGCATCATGGTTATGCTACAGAAGCAGCAATAGGTTGCAAGAAATATGCAAATGATATACTAAAAGCAGAAAAAGTCTATTCTATCATGAGAGATAATAACATTCCTTCACAAAATGTAGCCAGACGAGTAGGAATGATAAAAACAGGAGAAGTAATAAAGCATTATCGCAATGTGGATATGCTGCATTTTGTTTTTGAGATTGAATTATCAAAAGCGAAACGGTGATTAAGATGAATATATTTAACACAGGTAAATTGGATGTCAATTCAGTTAGTTCCGTTTTGGAACTAACTGCAAAAAGACGGAAAATAAAATCAAACATAATTATATTGTTTAAGAGCAATACTGTTCTAATTTTTAATAAAAAGCAGGAATTCCAATGAAATACATGACATTTAATCGCTCTTGTTCGTATACTGGTTTAGCCAATATGTTAGAGCAATTTGGCATAAATATCACCGATAGAGAGATTATCATTCAAGCCGCAATTCCATACTGTTTTTATTATGATGGTGAAGAATATTTTGCGGGATCTATGTTGCAAAGTAAATATTGGTTTGATTTGTTTCTTAAACCCAAGGGTTTTGAAATAGAAGAATATAGATTTTCAAAACTTGAACTAATTGGTTTCTTGGAACCAAATGTGAATGTAATGATGGGAATCAAAACTATACACAGAACAGAATCAAAGCACGCTGTAATTTACAAAGGCTTTGAGCAAGGTAAATACAAATTTCTCAATATGAGACACGAAACCGAGCAAGTACCCGATTTTGATGCCCTTACCCAGCAAGAACTCATGGAAGCATGTCACGATGAAACATTTTGTTCAATAATAGTGCCAGCAGATGATAAAGTATCAATAGATATGTCGTTGGCATCCCAATCATACAAAAATTACGAAATATATTACAATGAAATGAAAGTCTTTCTTTCCAAAACACCAACATTTAATGATTTGTCCTCAATGAAACATAGACTATTTACACCATTGATGCTTGATATTCTTTCTATGCTCCAAATCGCTGATGAGACTGAAATATATGATGTTTTATATGCCTTAAGAGTAGATTATATGGATATGTTGAAAAAAGAGAATACAGATGGTTTGACAAAATTCAGAGATTCAATACTTGAGTGTATGTCAAAAATTGGTGATTTTATTTTAGAAAGGAATCATTATAAATGAAAAATAAAATATCAAAATCAGAAAAACTTGAATTACTATTCTCTACAAGAGATGATTTTCGTGCATGGCTTCAAGAACACTCAGAAACACATGAAGGTGTTTGGATTGTTTTTGGCAAAACAAAAACAGTAGCTACTTTGACAGCAAATGATGCTCTGGAAGAAGCATTATGCTTTGGGTGGATAGATGGACAAATAAAAAGCATAGACGATACGAAATATTTAAAATACTTTGCTCGGAGGCATGAAAAGAGCCAATGGTCGGAGAGAAATAAAAAGATAGTTCAAAAACTTCGTGAAAGTAGATTGATGACATCTATTGGCGAAAAAGCAATAATAACAGCAATGAAAAATGGAACTTGGGATAGTCCCAAACCAGCTCCCGTTACCTATTCTGATATTGCTGTATTAATAGAAAAATTGGAAGGCTTTTCACCTGCCTATGAAAATTTTATGAAAATGTCAAAGTCTGTGCAAGTAACTTATACAAAGCGTTTCCTTTCCTTTAAAACCGAAGAAGCTCGGCTTCGTGATTTTGAGAAAATAGTGATTAGGTTAAATAATAATCTGAAACCAATGTAATTGATATGTGTAGCCCACTGGACGACAGACCTAGCCGAACTGAACCCCGAGCCGCCGTTAGGCGGTGAAGCGTTAACCGTTTGTTATGCGATGTGCCAACTCCTTTACAACTTTGGCATTATATCAAAAAATTCATCACATTTTTTGATTACTATATCAATAGAAGTTGATCTGAACACCTCAGTATGTATTTTTTCACAATCATTTGTAATACAATCTATTATCGTTTTTTCCCACAATGATTTACATGCCCAATGTTTCTTGAGTTTTAATAAAGGAGCAGAACATTTATGTTGACGTATTCTATCTTCAAGGGATGTAGCAAAGCCTACCTTAAATCTACCAGGGTCTAAATCAGGTTCTAATTGAATTAGATAAAAATATCCATTTACATTAGATATTAGGTCTTTTTTTTCAAATGAATTCATTATGTTTTTATTATTTAGATATTCAATTATTTTGTCTTCATCGTCTTTATTTACATAAGCAATTTTTACCCTCTCGAGGTTTCTCTCTTGATAAATATTTTTTCAATATTTAACTTTTTAACTATTCTAAATACATATTGCTTATTTACATTCATTTTTTGTGCAATATCTAATATTGAAATTATTTTTTCATCCATTCTACTATCCTTATTTCATGATGTTTTTCTACTGAAAAACGAGAGGCGATACACTCTGATTATCTATCTAAAAAACAATTTAATCCCATTAACAAAAGTTTATAACAATTTCTTTCATTGTTTCTTTTTCTTTTCTTCGCGGAGCTCTGCCATTCTTTTAAATGCTACCTCAGCACCTTTTCTGTAGTATGCAACCATTTCTTCTGTATTCATGTGTTTGGTCATTTCGTAGTTGTAGTCACGAATTTTGCGAATACCTTCAAGTGTAAAATTTGGGTTTATTTCAAGTTTTAGCATGGTTATTCGCTCTTTTCCTTTCTTTAAATGCCTCGAATTCCTTTATACATTTTTCAGCTCCAGTTCTATAGTAAGCAACCATTTCTTTAGAGCTCATGTTTTTTGTCATTTCATAATCGTTATCTCTAATTTTACGAATGTCTTCAAGCGTAAAATTAGGGCTTATTTCCTGTTTTGGTTCCATTATTTCTCCTTATTTATCAACATAGTTGGTGACATAATTTCTATATTTTTATAATTCAATACATTCGTAATGATACGAACTCCTTTTATCGTCTTAAAATTTACCAGATGTCTAAAATTCCATGATACGATACAGTCACAGTATCCCTCTAATGCAGATCCTATGTGCAAACAATCATTTCGATGTTTTGCTTTGAGAATGTCCTGTTTGATAATTTCGTCAGCTATAGTATTGATAGTCTCGCTTGATTCTATGTTTACAAATTCAATTTCGTATAGAAAATTAAATAAACTATCTCTTTTAAGTTGCTGACAATCTCTGATTTCTTCAAATAGAACATCAGAAACAAATATATCATATTTTCCTGATTTAATGTCTTCCCATAATACCTGTGTTTCTTGCATTCTTTCCGGTTTCTCTGGATCATCAAGAGCACTTATAACCGAAGTATCTAGATAAAGCTTTATTTTCTTCATTCAATTCTCCGTAAAATTGATCATGCAATCCATTATTTTAAAGTCAGGTTTTTTGTCAACACTTTTTTTGAGTTTCTGCGGTATTTTTTTTTCTGATGTTACAAGTCTAGAGCAAAGTAGTTATAAAAGGAAATCCTCCTTTCATTTAAATAAACCGTCTGCTCATGAATAACCATTTCAGAATGACGAATTTTATTATCTTCACTATAATCAAATCTTTTGTTTTTGTATTAAATGCTTTCTCATATAAAGCTATAGCATCCGCACAATTTCCTTCATAATGTAATACTGGAATTAACATAAGAACCTACTTCTATTTTTCTTTTATTTTCTAACTAGCCTTGCTTTAAGGCTGAATGTAAAGGGTAACCTTGTATCAAAAAAAGGATAATGATACTGCCCGTTATCACTACCTTCCATTTCACCAAGATTAAAATATAAAGTATCATATTCATTAAAAAATTCTATTGTTAACCCTGCTTTTGCTAACGAATTTATTATGTCACTGACTTTGTACATCCAACCGTAATTAACTCCCATTTTGCTATCTGAGGCATAATCACCCATTTCATCTTCATATTCAGGTTCTCTGGTAAAATACGGATATTTAATCTCCAATTTATTTTCTTTTAACTTTTCTTCATCAAAAGCCATGAAGAATGGATGGCCATCCAGTACATATAAAACACCATCTTCATTTAACAAATGTTTTATCGTTTCAGCCCATTTATTTAGATCAGGAAGCCAGCATAACACTCCTTCTGTCGTAAATACCATGTCATACTTTTTGTGATGGTTATCCTTGAATTCCATAATATCAGATTCTATAAAATCGATATTTTTAATTCCTAATTCATCTGACATTTTTTTTGCGTAAAATATATTATCTGGCACTAAATCTACTCCAGTAACAATTGCCCCTTTTTGAGCAAGTAAAACAGTATCAGCCCCAGTATTGCATTGGAGATGTATGACTGTTTTCCCAGAAATGTCACCTAATTCTTCTTCAATGATTTTGCTGAAACTATGTTTCTTATCTAATATTGCCTTTTTATAATGTTCATAATGTGCTTTAGACAATTGTCCCCATGCTACTTTATTTGCTTCAATCTCTTTCATTTTTTCCTCCGATAAGTCTAATAGCGATTTGAAGCCCACTATAACTATTTGCAACAACTCGCTCTACTTCTTCCTTATTTTCTTTTTGCAATTCAACTATTTTCATAATCTACCTCACCAATTTAGCAATCAGAATTTAAATGAATCTATGTTCCTTTTAAAAGAATCTTACTGTTCGCACCGCGATAGGGTGAATGTCGTATAATGTTCAAGATTGAACCCCGAGCCGCCGAATAGGCGGCGTAGCGTTAATCGTTTGTTATGCGATGTGGTGGTGTACTCCATTAATTTATTATTCCTTTATTCTTTAATCCATTAATAACTAATTCCTTTAATTCTACAGGAATTTGTTCGATTTGCCATTTTAATTCAGAATCAATAGATCCTCCACTAATTTTTATTGCTTTTAATCCATAATATACAGATCCCATAGAATGATCTGCCATATGTGCTGTCGCAACTGCATGACCAGCAGCACGTGTAAGTACAATTTCCAGTTCATCGTCTAATGTTTTTATATATTTTATTATCTCTCGAGAAATTTTTATAGCATCTCCAGTACTTGCTTTTCCATTAATCCAATTTTTTCCAATATTTATTGCATTATTAATATTTTCATTTATGTTATTATTTAATAAAGGTAATAAATGTTCTAAACAATCCATAGACCATTTCATCAATAGTTTTTGTTGTTCAATTTTAAGCGTACCACCTCTATGCTCTAATACCCATTTTTTGTCTCTCATTTATATTCCCTATTATATTTTTTTTCTTTTGTCAACTAGCTACAAAGTCGCTTTACATTATTCTTTATTAATTTTAGCCGCCATTTCGCATAACTTATTAATAGACGCCATTGATTACTCATTTACGAATATATCAAACATAGTAATATCCTTTTTTCGTGATGTTTTTCTACTGAAAATACGAGGGACGATAAACTCCGATATTCTATCGAAAATACGCTAAAATCCCATTAACAAAAGTTTATAACAATTTCTTTCATTGTTTCTTTTTCTTTTCTTCTCGTAACTCTGCCATTCTTTTAAATGCTGCTTCAGCACCTTTTCTGTAGTAAGCAACCATTTCTTCTGTATTCATATTTTTCGTCATTTCGTAGTTGTAGTCACGAATTTTGCGAATATCTTCGAGTGTAAAATTTGGGCTTATTTCAAGTTTGGGTTCCATTGATTCTTTTACTTCTTTCTACTTTCAATTCTTCAATGCGTTTGAAACCTGCCTCAGCTCCTTTATTGTAGTAATCACATAATTCTTGAGTAGTCATATTATTTGTGATTTCGTAAGTGTAATCTCGAATTTTACGAATATCTTCAAGGGTGAAGTCAGGGCTAATTTCAAGTTTTGGTTCCATTATTCCTCCTAATATATTAAACTGGCTGGAGCAATTATGTCTATTGGGTTAAATCCGTGTAGGTTGGTAATCGCCCGAACACCATTTACTGTTTTTATTTTTACTAAATGTTTAAAATTCCAAGATACAATATAGTTACATGAGCTGACAATAGCACTTCCAATATGTAACCTATCGTTTCTTGATTTTTTCGGGAGAATTCCCAATTTGAAAACCTCATCGGCTATATCTGTTATAGTATCATTTGCTTCTAATTTTTCATATTTTATTGTACTTAAAAAATCATACATTACATCTCTTTTAGGTTGTTTACATTTTTCTACCTCATCAATAAAGACAAATGAAATTACTATCTCATATTTACCTGACTTTATATCTTTCCAAAGTAAATGTGTTTCTCGCATTCTTTCAGGTTTCTTGGGGTCATCAAGCGCACTCACCACCGAAGTATCAAGATACAATCTTATTTTCTTCATATTACACTCCATTAAAATATTTCATAAAATCCATTATTTTAAAAGTCCGTTTTTTGTCAAGAATATTTTTCACCTGTCTTTAGCAGGGATGTATTTATGCTTTTTTGCGTTTCCATCTTTGATATCTTTTATCCTCAACTCAATGAGTTTTTTTACACACTCAAGGTGCTTTGTATCAGGATTAGTAAAAACAATAGATTTCTCACAAGCATAGTCAAAGGTTTTCCCAAAAACACTTTTAAGTTCTAAAGCACATTTACCACATCCCCGGCAGGTTACTTTATTTTTCCAAACAATTTCTTTAAACTCATCGGATAGTGCCGAGCTCTCGTATTCACCGATAAAAGGTACAATATGCCAAGAACCTGCTTTCAAATTATGGTAATCAGCACATCCATACAATCTTATAAAACACACACTAAATGTTTTGTAGCTGACTTTCCAGACATTCGTAGCAGACCACTGCGGTGTCATCTTTATGTCATTTAAATAGTTTATTAAATCTATGGTACTGTTTAATACATTTCCACTCAGAACATCGCTGATTTTGTCCTCGATTTTTAGTTTTATTATTTTTTCAGGCATTTATACTCCTTATTATGATTGTTTTCTCTATACTTTATAGTTTTTTCTTTAAAAAATACTGAATAATTCCATTGGGGTAATCACTAATTTCTCCAAAAACTTCATAACCACACGCTTTATAGAAATCAGGTGACTGATAGTTATATGTGCAGGTATGAGAAAAAATACAACCATTTTCTTTTGCTATCTTTTCAGCTTGAAAGATTAGTTTTTTTCCATATCCCAATCCTCTATATTCTTTATCCAACCATAAAACATCAATATACATACACATATTAAATGTATCACAAGAAATTGCCCCAATGATCTTATCATTTTCTTTTAAGAGTAGATATATGTCAATCCCCGGTTTATTAAGTAACCCATTTGTGTTCTCGTAGTTATGTTTTAGAAGTTTTTCACAAATTTGTTTATATTCTTCTTTAGTATGTTCTGAAGTCATTATTAATCCCTAACTCCGCTCAATTTAGGTAGTCTATCTTAATTTTTTGGAATAATTTTATTATTTTCAGTGTCATTTCAGCTTTATGCCATTTTCCTCTAATTCTCATTTTGCATATTGCTTTTGACATTTCG
>WRLO01000104.1 GCA_009777575.1 Candidatus Cloacimonadota bacterium | reverse complement strand
GAGTGTGGCATGGGAGAGGTTGGGGCGGGGAGGAGGCGAGGGGGGGGAGGGGGGGGGGGTAAACATACTATTATTTAAAATATAGAGAGGTAATAGCGGGCTTAAAACAGAAAAATAGTGTAAAAAAGACCTTTTTTGCAAAGTGTCGTCAGAATGCGTATTTTGAGCCTTCCTGACGATTTCAGCAAAATCAAAAAAGAGCGCATTTTTCATAGCCTCTAATAACCTCCATAAAAATAATTTAAAGTTTAAGCGTCATTATTTTCAATGGGGTAAAATCGTCAAGCATTTTTTTTATTTTTCTTTTTATTTTCTCAAAAAAATTATTTAATCTGATGAAAAATCTCAAACTATTTAGTGGTCTTCAATGAGATTAGAGTGCGATACAACCTTGAAAGATTTTTTTATTTCCTTTACTCAAATTAGTGTGGAACTTAATATCTTTTACTTATAAAATAGGAACGCATGAACACGTTCTCTACGAAAAGAAGTTATAGACGAACCGCTACGCCCCTTGCGTGGTTAACCAACTCATAGGTAGCTTGTAGGGGAGGCAATTTTGACGGCAGTCCGAAAAGTCGATTTCGTAGGGGCGTATTGCTATACGCCCGATTTTCGAAACGAATACAGACGATTTAAAAGGCGTATGCAATACGCCCCTACAAAGACTACTTCCCCAAAAACACCGAAAATACGCAAATAGGGTTTTTCGGACTGCACTCAATTTTGCGTCCTGCCCCGAAGTTATCAATCGTCTCTATTGAAAGCAGGGAAAGAACAAGTGCGTTCCCTACAAATCAAGTTATAGGAGAGATGAATCATTCCTAATCCACAATATAGCTTATTTTTATTTAAATACATACATGTTTTATCCTCAATTTCCAAATTATTAATACCACTAAAAATGTCAAGCATTTTTTCGCCGACCATAAAAAATCTATAACAAACCTCAAACTATACTTCGATTTTCTCGAACTATATAGCGGTCTGTAGCAAATATACTGTATGTTGTTATTATATAAAGCGATATGTCAATCCATTGCCAGAGTAAAGATCGATAGAAATGGTAAAAAGGGATATATTTTATGATAATGTTTGAGAAAAAGCGAATAAAAGTTTGAGATTTTTGTTAAATAAAAAGTTATTGTTAAAAAGGTCTTGACAAAAAATCACAGAATTTTTTTATTGCACTATAAAGGATACAGAGAGGTGGAAATGAAAACTAAAACTATTATTTTGGTAACAATTTTTATTATGCTGTTTTTAGGCTCATGTAGTGACAAAACTACAGAGTCCGACAATATTAAGGTCGGTGATATTATCCAATTTGGGGCATATCCTTGGCGAATACTAGATATACAAGGTGGTAGAGCGTTGGTGGTGAGTGAGAATATCCTAGAGAATAGGGATTATCATACTTCATATACTAGTATCACTTGGGCAGATTGTAGCCTTCGCGATCATCTAAATGGAGAATTTTACAATTCGAGTGCTTTGAGCAATGCTGACAGAGCGAGGATAGTCCAAGTGACCAATGTCAATGAAAACAATCAGTGGTATGGAACCAATGGTGGTGCAAATACTCAGGACATGATATTTCTTTTGAGCATTGCAGAAGTGGTTAAGTATTTTGGAGATAGTGGACAACTGGCAAATGGACCATCATGGGATTATTGGATTGATGATCAATATAACTCCAATCGAACAGCGACTTTTAATGGGTCGGCTTCTTTTTGGTGGTTGCGTTCGCCTGGTCACGATACTAATTGCGCTAGTCTTGTGAACTACCTTGGTCAAATCTACATGCCTGGTAGCAATGTCAGCCGCGACGATGGTGGATTTCGTCCAGCTTTGTGGCTAAATCTGTAATCTGAAATCTTCAAATCTTCCCCCCCTAATAATTAATGTCTTGCAGACGGCAGATCGTAATTCTGCGAGTCTTTTCGCAAGCTCAAAGTCTCTTGAACCGCCCCATAAATGTGGTGGGAAGTGACTCGGAGATTGCTTCGTTCCTCGCAAAGACAAATGAAGTTAAGTGAAAATACTATAAAAGGAGAGATATATGAAAGCGTTAGTTTTTGTATTGATAGTGTTGTTTTGTATGAGCAACATTTTGTTTTCTCAAACAGGAATAGATGAGAAAACGGTTGCTCTGCTCGAAGAAATATCCAATGGAGCAGAAAAAGTAATTTTAGCAAGACCGATAGAAAACGGGTATAGAGCTGATATACAAGTTTTTTCTAGGTCTGGTGATGTCTGGCAAAAATTGCATCATACCGAAGGTTATTTTGGTAGAAACGGAGTAACTGGTGATAAAATGGAAGGCGATGGAGCTACTCCATCAGGAGTATTCACTTTTGGAAGAGCTTTTGGAATGGTCTATGATCCGGGATCATTATTGTCTTACACCAAAGTGACCGACAATGATGTATGGGTCGATGATGTAAATTCAAGGTTTTATAATCAATGGTCATATTTAGATAACCCGGAAGCTGATTGGGATTCTGCTGAACATCTAATAAAATATCCAAATGAGTATAAGTATGTTTTGACGATCAATTATAACACTGATCCTATAATAATAGGAAAAGGGTCAGCTATATTTCTGCACTGCTCTTCAGATAGACCAACTGCAGGCTGTATATCCGTGAGTGAAGCAACAATGATTTTTTTATTAGGTTTTGTGGATAGTGAAACTATAATAGGAATATTTCAGAATTAAAACAAAATAATTAGAACCTACTGAATTGTTTAGTGTAATTCTGCGAGCAAGCTTTAAAAGGTGTATTGGAGAAGTGATACGGAAATTGCTTCGGGGGCGATTCAAGGGCTATCCCTGTAAAAGATGGTAAAATACGGACCTCCCCCTACCCCCCCTTGCAAGGGAGGGGCATGAGAGGGAAGCTAAATCAAAATTGATTTATTATTTACTTTATCATCATCATTCTTTTTACATGCGAGAAATCTTCAGTTTTCATCACATAGAAATATATTCCGCTACCAACTTCAGTGCTGTTGTCATCAAGTCCGTTCCAAATCACATTATGATTTCCTCTATCAACAAAAGCATTGAATAGGCTACGAACTTTTTGCCCTCTGATATTGAAGATATCTATACTGACATTTCCAGCATCCGCCATACTAAATTGAATCAATGTTTCAGGGTTGAAAGGATTTGGATAATTTCCGAGCAAAGAAGTCTCAAATACAGGGGTTGGATTATCATTATCAGACACTATTTTGATTTCTACCTCAGTCAAAACAGGATCAGATTTACCTGTTTGATACAATGCGACAACACCATAAATATGGATTCCGACAGGAACTTCATATTCAGTGAATGATATTTCTTGAATAGGATTTTCGGTCAAAGGAACTTCATTTCTAAATACTTGAAATCCTGTTGGTATCCCATAAGTACTAAGTTTATTACTGACAGTATCCCAAGTTAAAACTACAGTATCATCATCTATTACTTCAAAAAGCAGATTTTGAGGAGGTAAAATTCTTTCTATGGTTACTGTAACAACATTTGAAGGCTCAGATTCGACAGAAGGGTCACTATAAACTGCTGTTACCCAGTATTCTGTTTCAGCGTTGTAAATCACATTTTCATCAGAAAAAGAACGAGATGGCAATTGAGAAATAAGGACACCATTTCTATATATCTTATAATTTGTCAGGGTGCCAAATAATTGTTCTTTAGGAGTATCCCATGACAAATTGATTTTGTTTTCATTTTGAATAACAGTAGCGAGAAGGTTTTGAGGTGGTTCTATATCAAAGGTATAGATAGTAAATCTGGTATTTGTTATCCCATCTTGAAGCCCGTTTGCATTGGGTAAAGGGTTTATAGTAGGTGTTCCTACCATGTTAGAACGCCACCAAATAGTTCTATTTATGCCGGGAGTATCAGTAAATTGGAAAGCATTACCAATACCATAAACCACATTGTCATCCTTTACAACCATCACAACGAGATTATCACCTTCATATTTAAATGGAGTATGAAATTTTAAGTCGATTTCATAAGTTCCAGCTTCAAAAGCGTCAAAATCACCAGAATAAACATTTTTAAATCTCTCATAAGGAACCCAGTCAGAAGTGCTTTCAAATGAAGTTTTATCTGTTGTAGCAAGATAAATTTGTATGTCACTACCGGGAAAAACTAAAGTGTGCATACCAGTAAACTGGACAGTCATCTGATAGATATAACCAGTAGTTAATTCATTTTCGAGATAAATTGTTTGCGTGATACTATCATGTGAATTGTAATTTACAAAAGCATTGTTTCTCACAATTTCACTATTTCTGTTTCCTAAATAGGCTTCAGCGGATCCTTCTGGAATTACTCTGAGTTCAAATATTTCGGTCATGTCATTACTAGCTCTTTGGTCAAATTGCCAAACAACTTCCCCATATATTTCATAATCACCCAAAATAGAAGGTATCCATTCGATTTCTAAGATACCAGTTTCTTCAGGGGCAATATAAATTCCTGAAGCCCAAGCAAGAGGAGTATCATTTCCTACTTGCATGATTCTGACATTGTAACCTTCAGCAGGTTCAGAACCTCTGTTTTCTAAGCCAACATAAACAATAGAAGGCGAATTAATCGGTAGACCAATGAGAGTATTTATACTAAAAGCCGCTAAATCAAAGAGTAAAGGTTGTACAGCACTCACCGAAGCAAAGGCATTTAGTCTCCTGACCACTTGTTGTCCTAACGGAGTAGAAATAGTGATAGGGTCGTGGTTTTCCATCATGATTTCTTTCATTTCAGCAGGTGTTATAGCCGGATTTACAGACATCAGCAAAGCTGCAACTCCAGCTGCATGAGGAGCTGCCATAGAAGTTCCGCCATAATCTTGATAACCATTGTTTAAACCAGTAGTCCAGCCGTCAGTTCCGGGTGCAAAAACATGAACATGATCCCCAGAAGCTGAGTAAGCAGATGATTGACCACCGCCCCATACACTTCTTTGGCCATTCACATCGATAGCTCCAACAGCTATCAGATTAGGTAAATTGAAACTACCGTATTGGGGAATCCTTGAATCTACATTTACCCCATCATTTCCGGCAGACCAGACGAATAAACCGGGAAAATTACCAATAGCAGCTCTTAGGTCTGTAATAGTTCCATATCCTGAAAAACTCATAGTCAATATTTGGAGTTCATTGTCTGATCCCCAGTTATTGGTAGCCCAATTGACAGCAGCGGTCATGATAGTTCCACTTGATGAACCAGAACCGCCTACGACAATTTTCATAGGAACCATAGTTACATTCCAGTTCACACCCACTACGCCAATGTTATTGTTTCCAACAGCTCCGACAATACCAGCTGACCGGGTGCCATGGCTATGCGTGTCGTGTGTAACGGAGTTGTTTTCAGCAAAATTCCAGCCAGTAAAAGACATATTGGCATCCAAATCGGTATGACTAGCTACTCCAGTATCGATGATACCTACTCTGACTTCATGGTCTCCTACGGTAATATCCCAAGCATCTGGTGCTTGAACTCCATGAGTTCCCCACATATTCCATAAACCTGGATGATCCCAGAGCGGGTCATTGGGAATTAAAGCTATAGGCACAATATAGTCTGGTGTAGCAGATTCTATACCCTCTATAGTCCTTAATTCTTCGATAGCTTCAAGCACTTTTGCTTTGTCATTAGTTGGTAGCGTGATCTTGTAAATAGATCTAAACTGACCTGGGTTTCTTTCGTTTAAAGCTCTGATAGCAGATTCATTGTGAATTTGAAAAATATTCTCAACAGAGACTTTTTCAAAATCTCCAAAAAAGTCGGCATTTCGACTTCCAGTGAACTCACTATGGCTAGGCTTCAATACTACAACGACTGTTTTGTCACAAAAATCAAGTTCTGCGAACAATAAGCCTGTTAAACAAACTACTAAGATTATAGCAAAAAGTAGTTTTTTCATGCAATGCCTCCAAAGGATTTATTAAATTTATCAGTGAGATACTAAAACAGCTCATAAACAACTCTATAGGTTGTTTATCTCGCACTCATATCTCACAATTGTTACGCTTTTTTTAATAATAACATGCAATTTGGACAATGATATTAAATTTGTATTTTTTGTCAAAACATTTTTTGGATACATTATTATTTGTGATATAAAGTTCAATATAGGTTGAAGAATTGTAAAAAAACTCTTTTTCACCTAATTTTCAGACAAAACAACCTCACAATTTTTCTGATAAAAAGCAATGCTATATTTATAGATTTTCTGATAACCTTCATTTTTCAAAGTGTGGATGTAGGCTTTTTCGTTTATTTGCTGAAGACCTTTTTGGGCTTCTTCTCTGATTAGGTTTATTAATCCCACTTTAATCTCTCCTTGCAAAGTTGGTCGAAATTTGCAATGTTTAAACTCTATCACCACAGCATAATCATCCTTATTATCAGGTTTTATCAAACAATCTGAGCGACCTTTGCCAGATTCGTGGTTTGAATAGACTAGATAATTTTTATTTACAGCAAGTAAGATGCCAAAGATGAACATGTGGTAACTGTTTTCAGTCTTAAAATCATGGCAACTCGGGTTGTTTAATAATTCTTCATTGAGAACGGTCTGGACACCTTGAGCATCGCCTTTTAGGAGGCATTCTACGAAGTCTTGGATAGCATTAGAAACTGGTCTTTGTTCCAACCTTAACCATTCTTGAGCATATTGAGAAAAAATATTAAAGATTTCTTTGTTTACAAGCTCAGCAGAAAATCTTAATGTTTTCGCACCATTACAAGGTTTTATGTAACCAGCACTGAGGAGTAAAGACCAAAATATGTCTGTACTTTTATATTCTATAGGATAAGTAAATGCCTCTTCAAAACCCATCATGATAGGTTTTCCTGTTAATAAACCTGCTATATCGTCTTTTAGTTCAAGACTTCCTTTTGTAAAAACATCTTTAAAAACATCTATACTACCAGTATTTACCCAGAAATTTTCAAATACTTGTCTTTTTAGATACCCAGTAATACTCCAAGGATTATACATATCTTGCCCACCGAATCTGTATCCATCGTACCATTTTTTTATTTCAGGGTATTTTTCATTAATTCCAAAAAGCTCGCATGCATTTACCACCTCTTCTTCAGTAAATCCAAAACAAGAGGAGAATTCTTTATCCATGATACCAGCTATCAAGGGATTATTAAAACTACTAAAAAGACTTTCTCTGGCTATTCTCAGCACTCCAGTTAATACAGCAAATTCGAGACTATCGTTAGATTTGAAGACCCTACCCATGAAACCTCTCATAAAATCAATCATTTCTTTATAATAACCATTTCTGTTTGAGCTATCAAGGGGAGCATCGTATTCGTCCATAAGAACAATAACTCTTTTTTGGTGGTAGGTGTAGAGACAATCAGTGAGGAATTTTAAAGATGATTTGAGTTCATTTATAGTAGATTCTTCTGTTAAGTAAGAATTAAATCTTTTTTTTTGTTGTTTGTCAAATCTGTCGCTCTCAATTATATATTTATTTTGTCTATAGATATAAGAAACTAAACTTCTTGTTTCTTCAATAGCTTCATCAAAATTATTGCAATTTACATCTTTTATTGTTAGAAAAATTATGGGGTATTGATTCATGTATTTTTGAAATATTTCTTGGTGTTCCATAATTTTCAGACCTGTAAAATATGCTTTACTATCCTTATTAATATCAAAAAAGGATCTCAAAATACTCAAATTTAGAGTTTTTCCAAATCTACGAGGTCTAGTGATAAGAGTTATTTTACCTTTATTATCAAGTAATTCTTTAATAAATAATGTTTTATCGATGAAAAAATAATCATCTTCAATTAATTCTTCAAAAGATTCTGAACCTGTTAAAATTTTTTGTTTCATAATTCCAGCAAAACCTCACAATTTTTCTGATAAAAAGCAATGCTATATTTATATATTTTTTGATAACCTTCATTTTTTAAAGTGTGGATGTAGGCTTTTTCGTTTATTTGCTGAAGACCTTTTTGGGCTTCTTCTTTGATAAGGTTTATTGATCCCTCTTTAATCTCTTCTTGCAAAGGTGGTCGAAATTTGCAATGTTTAAACTCTATCACCACAGCATAATCATCCTTATTATCAGGTTTTATCAAGCAATCAGAACGACCTTTGCCAGATTCGTGATTTGAATAGACTAGATAATTTTTATTTACAGCAAGTAAGATGCCAAAGATGAACATGTGGTAGCTGTTTTCAGTTTTAAAATCATGGCAACTTGGGTTGTTTAATAATTCTTCATTGAGAACAGTCTGGACACCTTGCGCATCGCCTTTTAGGAGGCATTCTACGAAGTCTTGGATAGCATTAGAAACTGGTCTTTGTTCCATCCTTAACCATTCTTGAGCATATTGAGAAAAAATATTAAAGATTTCTTTGTTTACAAGCTCAGCAGAAAATCTAAATGTTTTCGCACCATTACAAGGTTTTATGTAACCAGCACTGAGGAGTAAAGACCAAAATATGTCTGTATTTTTATATTCTATAGGATAAGTAAATGCCTCTTCAAAACCCATCATGATAGGTTTTCCTGTTAATAAACCTGCTATATCGTCTTTTAGTTCAAGACTTCCTTTTGTAAAAACATCTCTAAAAACATCAACACTACCAGTATTAACCCAGAAATTTTCAAATACCTTTGAGTCAAGATATCTTGTAATACTCCAAGGATTATACATGTCTTGTCCACCAATTCTGTATCCATAATACCATTTTTTTACTTCAGGGTAATTTTCACTAATTTCAAAAAAATCACAGGCATTTTTCACTTCTTCTTCGGTAAATCCAAAAATAGTCGAAAAAGGTTTATCCATAATACCACATATTTTCGGATTATTAAAACTGCTAAAAAGGCTTTCTCTGGCTATTCTCAGCACTCCAGTTAATACAGCAAATTCGAGGCTATCGTTAGATTTGAAGACCCTACCCATGAAACCTCTCATAAAATCAATCATTTCTTTGTAATAACCATTTCTGTTTGAGCTATCAAGGGGAGCATCGTATTCGTCCATAAGCACAATAACTCTTTTTTTGTGGTAGGTGCAGAGGCATTCAGTGAGAAATTTTAAAGATGATTTGAGTTCATTTATAGTAGATTCTTCTGTTAAGTAAGAATAAAATCTTTTTTTTTGTTGTTTGTCAAATCTGTCGCTCTCAATTATATATTTATTTTGTCTATAGATATATGAAACTAAACTTCTTGTTTCTTCAATAGCTTCATCAAAATTATTGCAATTTACATCTTTTATTGTTAGAAAAATTATGGGGTATTGATTCATGTATTTTTGAACTATTTCTTGATGTTCCATGATTTTCATACCCTTAAAATATGTTTTATTATCCTTAGTAATATCAAAAAAAGATCTCAACATATTCAAATTTAGAGTTTTTCCAAACCTACGAGGTCTTGTTATTAGTGTAACATCACCTCTGTTTTCATGCAATTCTTTGATAAACAATGTTTTATCGATATAAAAATATTCACCTTCGATTAGTTTTTCAAAAGATTCAGCACCTGTTAAAATATTTTGTTTCATAATACTTTTCCACCAGTTTTTTTATCTTAAAGACAATAAATTAATATAAGGGTTTGTTGTCAAGGAAAAAGTTTTGGGTAATATCTATATTGGGAATTAAGAATTAAGAATTAAGAATTAAGAATTAAGAATTAAGAATTAAGAATTAAGAATTGAGAATTGAGAATTAAGAATTAAGAATTAAGAATTGAGAATTGAGAATTAAGAATTGAGAATTAAGAATTAAGAATTGAGAATTGAGAATTAAGAATTAAGAATTGAGAATTGAGAATTAAGAATTAAGAATTAAGAATTAAGAATTGAGAATTGAGAATTAAGAATTAAGAATTAAGAATTAAGAATTGGGAATACGGAGATTGCTTCGTAAGAACAGCAAGAAGATAACTCGCAATGACTGGTGGGGAAATCCCCCCATATTTATGAGAGGGCAAGGGCATTGAAGGCACAGAAATCACAGAGATTGTAGTGGCATATTGTATAAGCCAAATCTCATTTTGTTTTAAGGCTTATACAATAAGCCACTACGATAACAATCTCGTTTTGTTTTTAAGGCTTATACAACTGATATTTCCGAGCTATAAAAGCTTGATATATCTACATCGTAGAATGGCATATAAAGCAGATATCTACTGTTATATCAATGTATTACGCAACTATTCGTTTTTTGTTGTTATTGACATCTACCTC
>WRLO01000103.1 GCA_009777575.1 Candidatus Cloacimonadota bacterium | reverse complement strand
ATACCTTCGGCATGTGCATAGTATGTTTACAATTAATTAAATTCTACATTGAGGCGGAACGCATACATGCGTTCCCTACGAATGCCAATTGATTGGTTGCATCCCTACGGGATGCGGTTTTGTGGTTTTACATCATTTTCTACCTAGCTTCACATACCTTCGGCGTGTGTAAGGTAAAATTTTATTAATACACTTTTTGGAGAGGACTCCTAGCGGAATAAAGATGGTGGGGAGGTGTCTATATAAAAATGTGTTGACAGAATTAATACAAAAAAAAAAATGTCACTTGTGTAAAAAAGTTATATAGAAAAAAAGATAAAGGAGCTACAAATGATAAAAACATTTACAGTTCAGACCACCGAGCTTGATGATGAGCAGTTGGCGATAGAGGAAATCAAATCACAGCTCAATATAACCGATGGATTAAAAAAGAATACTATTGGCATAATCGCTTGTCATTATGAGTTTATCCTATCCGGCATATTCAAAGCAGTATGTGAGGCTTTGCCTTTTGAAATAATAGGAACCATAGCCTCTGCTCAATCAATTCCAGATAAAACAGATTTATTATTAATGACCTTGATGGTCATGACGAGTGATGATGTGGAGTTTGACAGAGTGATAACGGAATCATTGGCATCAGAAAAAGCATATCAAGAAGTAGTGGCTGAGAGCTATAAATCAGTATGCAGAAAAGACGAAAATCCAGCTTTGATACTTGCTTTTGCACCATTTATCCTCCAAAATTGTGGAGACGATTATGTGAACACTATATCTGAGGTATCTGGTGGCATTCCGTGTTTTGGGACTCTCGCAGTAGACGATACTTTGAATTTTGAAAACACTTTTATGTTAGCAAATGGAGAATATTATAGTGATAAAATGGCAATGATACTGATTTATGGAAATATTCAACCTAAGTTTTTTGTAGCCAATATCTCAGATGAAAAAATAATGGGCAAAGGTGCAATCATCACGAAAAGCATGGGCTCAATAATTATGGAAGTCAATGAACGACACATCATAGAATATTTTGAAGAATTGGGATTGGCAGAAGCAAGTGAAACCCAATATGCCATGTCGAACTTACCTTTTTTATTGGACTACAACGATGGGACACCAAAGGTTTCAAAGATATTTGTAATGTTGACGGAAGATAAACATGCGATTTGTGCTGGCGCGATGCCTCAAGGTAGCACAATGTATATGGCAAAATCAGACGCGCAAGATGTGATGCTAACTACAGGAATAACCGTCGATACAATCTTGAAAGAAATAGATAATGCCTCAGTATTGTTGATATATTCATGTATAGCACGGAGTATGGCATTGGGGGGAGAACAATTTAAAGAAATGGAACTGATAAACCAGAGAATAGGAAATAAAATTCCCTTTTTAATGGCAAATTCAGGTGGCGAAATCTGTCCTACGATGATATCAGATAAAAAGGCAATAAACCGCTTTCATAACAATGCTTTTATAGCTTGTATGTTTTAGTGGGTGAGGGTTTAAGCAAAGTTTAAGGTGGCAGGGGTGGTGGTTTTGGTGTTTGTCATTCCGTTTCTATAATATGAAAATAGGATTCCTTTTTGTCATTATGAACGGAGTGAAGAATCTCCGCCTTGTCATTCTGAACTGAGTGAAGAATCTCCGCCTTGTCATTCTGAACGAAGTGAAGAATCTCCGCCTTGTCATTCTGAACTGAGTGAAGAATCTTGAAAGTTATTAAAAATCAATATGATGAGATTCCTCGCTACGCTCGGAATGACAAGATAAAGATTCCTCGCTACGCTCGGAATGACAAGGTTTGCTCTCGGAATGACAAGGTATTTTCATGTATGGTTGGCGTGGGTGAAGGTATCATGGATGAGTCCTCTCCGAAAAGTTGTTTGCGTAGAGATGTTAGCCCTGTAGAAAGGGATATATGCACCATGTTGCATCCCTACGGGATACAGTTTTGTGGTTATATATCATTTTCTACCGAGCTTCATATACCTAAGAGGTATGTGTAAGGTAAAATTTTATTAATATATTTTTCGGAGAGGGATCATGGATTGATGAAAATATAATCCCTTTGAGATATTTTAAGGGAAATCAATTTGATTTTTTACAATGTTTTATGGCAATCGGAGATTGTCGCTAAGTTTATGGCAATCGGAGATTTCCGCTACGATTATGGCAATCGGAGATTGCCGCTAAGTTTATGTCAATCGGAGATTTCCGCTACGGACTAAAGTTTTTACTAATAGGGGGCAAATATCGCAAAGATGGGTCGGGGGAAGTCATAATTAAGAGTATACTTACATAAGGAATAAAAATTTGGACAACGAATTATCAATAGAAGAAATAGCCTTGAAACTACATGAGGAAAATCGGCATCTTCATGAAGAAGTAGATCGTTTGAATCGAGAGGTAAAAAAACAAGCTCGTGAGATAAGGGTCGTCAATGGCTTTTTAGACAAAGTATCAAAAGCTGCAACAGCAAAAGACAATCTTAATAGTGCATTGTTGGACGCCAATGAAAAACAACGCACTTATACAGATATGCTTTTACAGAACTGTCCAAATATCATAATACTTTTAGATGCTGAAGGACATTTTGTTTTGTCTACTGAGGCTCTAATGGTAGCGACCAAGACACCAAATTTTAATTATATAAAAAAGCTGAAATATGATGTAGTATTATCGAAATATTTATCAAAAGAAAGTATGGCGACTTTTGAGGCAGCCTATCGCAAGGTTTTAGAAGAAAATGAAACAGTTCGCTTTGATTTATTAGCAGATTTTGCTCAAACGGGTGAATCACGATATTATTCCATTGAGCTTCGTCGTGCTGAGACTGGTCTCAATCGGAAAGAAGGGACAGTTTCAGGTATGCTCATAGTGATGTCGGATCTCACCGAATATATTCTTGAAAAGCAGCGAGCCGAGGCAGCCAACAACGCCAAATCAGTATTTCTTGCTACAATGTCGCATGAAATACGAACACCTCTTAATACAATCATCGGTTTGACCCAAGTTCAATTACAAAAATCCGATTTAGATAAAAAAGATTTAGAAGTATTTGATAAAATTTTTAATGCGGGAAATAGCCTTTTAGGCATTATAAACGACATACTTGATCTTTCGAAGATCGAAACTGGAAAAATGGAATTGGTTCCTATCGAATATGATGTGCCGAATTTTATCCGTGACACAGTCCAGCTCAATATAGTGAGGATAGGCGCCAAACCTATTGAACTTATAGTCGATATTAATTCAAATCTACCATCAAAGTTGTATGGAGACGAACTCCGCTTGAAACAAATATTGAGCAATATTCTTTCCAATGCAATCAAATACACCGAAAAGGGTTATGTCAGTTTATCAATAGTTCATACAGTAGAAGAAAATGACATCATGCTGCGGTTTATCATCGAAGATACAGGTCAGGGCATGGTTCAAGAGGATCAAGACAATTTATTTTCAGAATATCTCCGTTTTAATATCAAGGCAAATCGTAAAACAGAAGGCACAGGACTGGGCTTGTCTATCACCAAAAATCTTGTCAAAATGATGGATGGTCACATAGAAGTCAAAAGCGAGTATGGAAAAGGTAGTATATTTACAGTAGTGGTCAAACAAAAAGCTGTAGAATGCGACGCAATAGGTCTTGAGCTAGCGGAGCAATTGCATAATTTCACTTTTTCTGGAGAGAGACAATATAAAAAATTGCAGATACACCGTGAACGAATGCCATATGGAAAAGTTTTGATAGTAGATGATGTAGCCACTAATCTCTTTGTAGCCGAAGAAATGATGTCTCCATATGGATTGGAGATAGAAACAGCGATCAGCGGTTTTATAGCAATCGAATTAGTGGAGTCTGGTAAAACTTATGATATAATCTTTATGGATCATATGATGCCCAAAATGGATGGTATCGAAACGACTCATAAGCTTCGTTCTATGGGTTATAAAGGAATAATTATCGCATTGACAGCGAACGCTCTGGCAGGGAGTCGGGAAAGGTTTAAAGATGAAGGCTTTGATGATTTTATCTCAAAACCTATCGATATGCGTGCTTTGGATGATGCGCTGAATATATTTGTTCGGGATAAATATCCTGAAGAGGCTCAAAAACAAGCAATAGTAGAAGCTGCATCCTTGCCAGTAAATAAAAATGTAACATCAAAGGAAAAGGTATCTGAAAATAAAATACAGGAAATAGGACCAAAACTACTCGATGTGTTAAAACGCGATACGGAACAGGCAGTGGTTGCTCTTCGTGAAACTATCACTAGTGGTGATATAAAGCTGTTTACCACCACTGTGCACGCAATGAAATCAGTTCTTGCTCATATCGGAGAATATGAAAAATCGGAAGATGCTTTTGCTCTCGAAAAAGCAGGATTGGATGGCAATATAAGTTTTATCAAAGAAAATACAGAACAGTTTATAGAGTCTCTGGAAGCTTTGCTGGTGAAACTAAAGACTCCGGAAATAGAAGAATCAGATGATAATGATATAAATGAAGATTTGGAATTACTTAAAGAGCAGTTATTGATATTAAAAACAGCTTGTGAAGAATATGATGATACAGCTGCCTATAAGGCTCTGGATATTTTGAAAGAAAAATCATGGAAGAAAAAGACTTCTGAAGAACTTGAGAAAATCCGAGATAATTTGTTTTTGCATAGTAATTTTGAAGAAGTAACGGAGCAAGCGGCGAAGATGATAGAAAGGGTATAGGAGATGAATAATTTGATTTTCTAAAAAGGGCTTGACGATTTTGCTATAATAAAATAATTTACGCTAAAACATGTTTTTTCAGCGATATAGATTTTGTTTTGATTGAAAAATGGGATAGATACTACAAATACTTTTTTTGTCATCTCACGGACATTTAAGGTAAAAAAGTATAGATAAAAAAGGAAAAAATGGGAAACTAACAAAATTAAAAGAGGAGAAAGGAATGTTTATGGACATGAACAAGAAAAGAAAGATCCGTTTGGTATCTTTGTTTGTATCAGCATTTATAGTGCTGATGATTTTGACAGCCTGTGGTGGTGGAGCAAGTCGCGCCCAAAGAGCTGATATTTATGCAGAAATTGATGAAGCTATCAGTAGAAATGACTTTGTCACTGCTTTACAGATGGTTATTGATGCTCAAGGAGCACAAAGACCGCTTTATGACAACAACAATGTAATTTCACTTTTTTTGAACAAGGGGTTACTAGAATTTTATGCAGGTCTGCATGCTGATTCAGCAGAAAGTTTACTCAATGCAGAAAGGTTGATTCAAGAAGCGTTTACAAGAAGCATATCTCAAAATGTAGCAAGCTTCATACTCAATGACAACACGAAAGAATATCCGGGCGAAGACTTTGAGGATATTTATCTGACCGTATTTAATGCGTTAAATTTTTATCATCAAGGAAGTATCGAAGCTGCTTTAGTAGAGATTCGTAAACTGACTCTACCAAGCGGAAAACTTGAATTGCTTTCCAGAAAATATGATGATGGTAATGCAAGAATTCGTGGGGAACACGGTGATGCCTTGAACCAAGCAGAATCAGCAGAAGGCGCATCTACTCCAGTATCTCGAAATACTACTTTTTCAAATTCAGCTTTAGCGCGATATCTGAGTATTTTATTTTATGAAGCTGATAGAAATCCTGATGCAGTTCGTATCGAAATGGAACAGTTCCATGCAGCTTTTGCTAATCAACCAACTATTTACACACAATCTGTCCCTAGAGCTATTAACTTGATAGCGGAAGGATCTGGAGACATGGCAAGGCTTGATGTCTTAACCTTTGTAGGTCTGTCTCCAATCAAAGAAGAAGAAACTTTACAACAATATTGGCCTATATTTACTGGTTCCAATAGATATGCCAATATCAACTTGCCTAGACTAGTCGAAAGACCGAATAGAGTAGACCGTATAGAAATAGTAGTAGGTGACGAAACTTTCCGCCTCGAACTACTCGAAGATATGGGAACTGTCATCGTAGATACTTTTAATGCTCGTTATACACAGATATTCCTAAAGACTTATATTAGGACATTAGTAAAACATACAGCTCTTGAAATAGCTCAAAATCAAGCTGCTGAGAGAGGTGGCGCATTAGCAGGGATGGGTGCTAGATTAGCTGGTGGACTTTTGATCGAAGCGAGCGAAAGAGCCGATGTTCGCATATCTCGTTATTTACCCAATGGAGCGTTCGTAGGTGGTGTCTTAGTTGAACCGGGTACCTATACCGTGACAGCCAATTTTTATTCACAGGGACAGTTGGTAAGGACCAAGACTCGTGAAAACATGGAAATCCGTGCTAATAGATTAAATTTAGCCCAATTTTCCAATCTTGATTTTATCTATGCTTTTAGTCAAATACAAGGAGGATAAAAAATAATGAAAAAATTGACAATTATTTTAGTCAGTATCATGGCATTATTGCTGATAGCGTCTTGTGGACCTCAAGGGCCACAAGTTACGCGTATAGATGCTGGCACACAGACAGATTTAAGTGGATTTTGGAATGATACCGATGTTCGCATCGTGACCACCGCTTTGATCAATGATTTTTTGAATTCCCCACGCGTCAATCAAGCAATTGAGGCGATGGGGGGGCGCACACCAATAGTATTGGTGGGTAGGTTTAGTAATGAAAGTAGTGAGCAAATCAACACTGCAATCATTTCATCAACCTTTGAGACAGTTATATTTAACACTGGACGACTTGATTTTGTCGCTGGAGGAAGTGCCAGAGATCAACTGCGGGCAGAGAGACAAGATCAACAAAGTCATGCCTCTGAACAAACAGCGGCTGCTCTAGCAAATGAGGCAGGTGCAGATTTCATGCTCTTTGGAACAGTCAGAAGCCAAGTGGATAGAGCAGGAAATCAAACTGTCAGAACTTATATCGTGGATGCTGAAATCACGAGTGTTGAAACAAATCAACGCATCTGGATGGGTAGAAACGATGAAATCAAAAAAGTGGTAGTTCAACCGAGAAATAGGTTGTAATATTGGTTTGAAAAAAGAGTTTCCCCCCCCTGCCCCCTAATGCTAACAACTTAGCGGGAATTTGATTCGTAGAGCCACCACGAAGCGAAGCGGAGTAGCCTGTCATCTCCGATTGGCATTTTACAATGTTTTATGGCAATCGGAGATTGCCTCTACGAACAAAAGTTGACACTTATGGGGGGGGGAAGCTCACATAAGAAATTAAACCTTAATCCCGATGAAATATTTTAATATCACTGGTTTATGTTATCCGAGTGATACATTCATGGTCGATACGAGCCAAAAGATCGCTCAAATCATGACTATGATTCGGAAAAAACAGTATTTTGTAATCAATCGACCTCGACAGTATGGCAAAACAACTACCTTGACACTATTGGAGTTAGAACTTTTAAAGAGCGAGGAATATTTACCAGTTTTCATTAGTTTTGAAAGTGTCGATAACACTTCCTACAAAGATCCTAAAGCATTTTGTGCAATGTTTTTAAAGATGTTGTCCAAAAATCAGAACATAAAAAATAAAGATTATTCGAAATATTTCATAGATAGCATAGATAAAGTAAACAATTTTGATACTTTATCGGATGCCTTGACAGAAATATTAAATATCATCGAAGAAAAAATCGTATTGATGATAGATGAAGTAGATAAATCAAGTGACAATCAGATTTTTCTTTATTTTTTAGGTATGCTTCGGGATAAATATTTAAAAACGCAGAGAAGACAAGATATCACCTTTCATAGCGTCATATTAGTCGGTTTGCATGATGTTAAATCGCTAAAAATGAGGATATATGAGGAATATCCTTCTGTCTATCCATATAGTGGAAGCCATATTGATAGTCAAGAGAAAACAATAATATACAATAGTCCTTGGAATATTGCCACTGATTTTAAGGTAGATATGAGTTTTAGCACTGTAGAGATTGGAAGCATGCTCCAAGATTATGCAGCAACGACTGGTAATTCAATGGACACTCAATCCATCAGTGAAAAATTATATTTTTGGACAAGTGGATATCCATTTTTAGTCAGTAAACTCTGTAAAATTGTGGATGAGGAAATATTAATAAATAGAGAAAACAAAAAATGGGAAATAATAGACATAGATAAGTCAGTTAGTATTCTTCTCAAAGAAAACAATACACTCTTTGAAAGTCTCTCAAAAAATTTGCAGAACAATCTGGAATTGTCGAGTTTGATAGAATCCGTGATATTCAAGAACGCTGATGTTCCCTTTGATTTATTGGATCCAATCATAAATTTCGCTTTTATGTATGGTATGATTAAAAAAAATGAAAAAGATAATATCAAAATCCATAATAAGATATTTGAAGAAACAATGACAAATTATTTTGTCTCGATTAATTCAAGGAAGAATAAATCTATTTTTGGAAAAATACATGAACCCTACATTAAATCCGATGGTAGACTCGATATGGCAATGGTTCTGCGTAAATTTCAAGAAACAGTCAAAGAAAAATATAGTAGTAGAGATTTTTTCAAATCAACAGAGTTTCTGGAAGACGAAGTTCGGATGATGTTTTTTATGTTTCTAAAACCTATCATAAATGGATATGGATTCTCATTTAAAGAGGTTCAAACAGGACCAGAAAAAAGAATGGATGTAGTGGTTATCTTTAGAGATGAAAAATTTGTGATAGAACTCAAAATCTGGCGTGGTGAGGAATACCACAAATCTGGTATAGATCAACTTCATGGATATATGAAATCGGAGTCTATTAATACTGGATATATGCTCATCGCTGATAAAACACGAAACAAACAGTTTGAGGAATGGGAAGAAGAAGGGATTCTTTGTGTAGTGATATAATATAAAATAAATAAAAAATATGTAAAAAAGAGGTAAACAAATGTTAAAGAAGAACAAGCAATTATTAATTATTTTGTCTATGATGATGTTTTTATTAGCATCATTAGCATGTGCATCTAGCCCTCCACCGCCCTCTGCACCTCAAAGGTCAGATGCAGATATTTCGAGGGATGCTGCAAGAGATGCATTTTCAGATATGGACAGACAACTCGGTACCGGTGGACAACAACCAGTGGTGACTCCCCCAACACCACCACCTCCCCCTCCGCCACCTACCACGCCTACTACACCGCCACTTCCTACGGGGAGACCTATGTGGGTTGATTCACCAGATATGGAGTTCAATAGGGGACTTTATGTAACAGGACTTGGTCATGGAACGACTCGCGATATGGCAGAAAGGAATGCCATAGCAAACCTAACAGCATTTTTTGGTCAATCCATCCAAGCTGATCAAGCAGTCACAAACACCTATTTTGAAGCTATAAGAGGAGGACAACTTACCGACTGGACAGATGACATCGCAATTCAATCGACTGTCAGAACAAGGGCAACAATGGATCTCTTAGTTGGTGCAGAAATCAGAGGAGTCTGGCATGATGTAAGTGCAAACACTTTTTATGCAATAGCCGTAATGGAAAGAGCTGCCACTATACAGATTTACTCAGACATGATCAGGGCAAATCAAAATATGATCGAGAATCTAATCAATATGCCTGCCGATATCAGAGGGTCGATGACTGGTTATACAAGATTGACCTTTGCTGCTGTAGTCGCTGACATCAATGTCACTCTTGGAAATGTTTTGAGTGTCTTGGGTGCTCAAGCTCCTATCCAGATAGTTAACGGTAATACCTACAGGCTTGAAGCTCAAAATGTCGCAGCGACCATCCCTATCGGAGTTCGTGTTTCTGGTGATAGAGCAGGTAGAGTGCAAGGTGCTTTTGCAAGAGCTATTTCAGAGCTCGGCTTTAGAAGCGGTGGCAATAATGCTCGCTATATGGTAGATTGCAACATAGTTATCTCACCAGTAGAACTTGCAGCCAATCAAAACACTTTTGTCCGAATAGAATTAAGTGCGAATCTGGTTGACACTTCAAACAATACAGTTATGTTGCCATGGAATTTTAATGAAAGACATGGACATCTCAATGCAACAGAAGCTGAGAATAGGGCATTTAATGCCACTGAAAGAAAGATAGTAGACGAGTATAAAGACTATTTGTCGAATTATTTGGCTCGATTGATACCGCAGAGATGATGGATAATGGAAAATGGATAATGGGGAATGGATAATGGAAAATGGATAATGGATAATGGATAATGGATAATGGATAATTGGGAAGCTGTAGATGCTAACCAGTCCAACGGTAACTTTTTTGTTATTTTGAGGCTCCTTGTCATTCTGAACGGAGTGAAGAATCTTAAGGCTTTTCACTTCGTTCAAGGTGACAGGGTGGGGGAGAGGTGACAGGGTGGGGGAGAGATGACAGAGAGGGGGAGAGGTGACAGGGTGGGGGAGAAAAGACAGAGGGGGGGGGGGGTGGAAGGAACTAAATTTAAAAAAAAAA
>WRLO01000102.1 GCA_009777575.1 Candidatus Cloacimonadota bacterium | reverse complement strand
TGCAATACAAAACAGTTCACAGCAAAATCCAAGAACCATATATCAAGAAGAATGGTCGACTTGATATCGAAATGATACTCTTGAAATTTCAAGAAGCTGTCCGCGAAAAATACTCAAACGATGATATCTGGAAATCAGACGAGTTTCTGGAAAAAGACCTTCGGATGCTCTTTTTAATGTTTCTGAAACCTATCATCAACGGTATCGGGTTTTCTTTTAAAGAAGTCCAGACAGGAGCAGAAAAGAGGCTTGATGTAGTGGTAGTCTTTAAAGATGAAAAATTTGTGATTGAGCTTAAGATGTGGAGAGGTGCAGAATATCATAAAAAAGGCATAAAACAACTCAAAGACTATATGAAAAAAGAGTCTGTAAACAAGGGTTATATGCTGATCATGAGTAAAAATAAGGAAAAAGAGTTTGTTTCTGCAAAGGAAAATGGGGTGTTTTGTGTGTATGTTTAAAATTAAGAATGCAGAATTAAGAATAGTAAATAAGGAATTTTTGATAATGGAAAATGGATAATGATAAGCATTAAATACATAATAAATACATCGGAGATGTTATCTTTGCTATAAACGATAATTCCCCCCCCTCTGATATAAATGTCTTGCAAACAGCAGAAGGTAATTCTGCGAGCAAGCTCTTGAGCTGACTTCGTGATATTTAAAAGGAATGTAATGTCAACTTTCGAGTTGACAAAAAGGATAGAATTTAAAATTAATCTACAATGGAGGATTGTCATATGACAAAGATTAAAAATATCGTGTTATATTTAGCTATTATGGTGTTCTTAACAAATTTTAACTCATTGTTTGCTTTTACAATCAGTGGAAATGTTAGAAATACAGATTTGGGTTCGTTTGTTAATCAAATATCAAATGATTTTGTTCAGATTTATGTATTCAATCACCGAAATATTCAGACTCCATTAAATATTCTTCATGTTGCTGTAAAGAATAATGGTGATTTCTCTTACACCTTTCATCCCAGCCAGAGGCGAGATATAAAAAGCTTGAAAATAGTTTATAAAAATCAAAGTGCAAGTATCAGTCCATTTCACAAAGATGAAATAGTAAATTTCCAGCAACAAGAACTATCAACAATATCACAAGGTGGAATAAAAAACTTTGATAGGGCAATTGACCAAATCACAACTATTTCATACAATCAACTTATCTTGGACTTTGACCAATATTCTGGCTCTATAGTTGGTTTTGAGGATAGAATTTATATAGACTCTTCTGGTAGGTTGCAAGAATTTCAGATATTTTCCAATGGAGAATTAAAACCGTTATCATCAATGGAAGCAGAAGTATTAGCTCTAGCACCTCTCCTAATAAATGAAAGTAGACTTTATTCAATTTACTCAAAAGGCTTTATGATGCACGACCCTCCTAAATTTATGATGGTACATGATCTCACGACAATACCGATGACCCACATTTCTACAATAGAAATGCCATATATAAATAGTCATCGCATATCGAATATGAGTGTTTGGAATGAGCATATTTTTTTAGATAGCAATATGTCGTCTGGTTTGATTTATAGATTCAATATGAATACTCTGTTATTTGATGAACCCATTATCACTGATGAGGATTTCGTATTGGATTGGCCCAAAAAAGATAAATACATGTTTTCTCTCTGGTGGAAAGACGACTTTGAATCAATAGAAGCTAGGGTGTATGAGATGAGTATCGATGAACCTTTTAAGCTTCTGAAACGATTTGATACAGACATGAAAAGCCATCACACTTCAATCCATGCAAAAATCACTGATGATAAATACATCATTATGGGCTGGGATAGGATAGAGGTTTATGATATTTCTGATATAAATAATATATCTTTGATTGTGGCTGCTGAAACAGGTGAAATTCAAACTATCCCTTATGTTGATGTCATTTTATACAACGACATTTATTTGATTGCTATGTATTCAGATGGCATTCATATTTATGATATATATTCAGACTTAGAAAATCCACAGATTATTTATGATGAAACTGCCATTGATTATTATGGCTTAGGGCTTGCATTGTTTATAAATGATGATAAATTATATGCAGCAGCTAGACACCGAATTCATATTTATGATTTAAAAGAAAATTTCAAAAGAATCTTTTATGGAAGATCATCAGATGAAGTCCGGTTTGTTGGGGATTATATCATCAACAATCAAAGATTTTCTGACCAAATTGAGATATACTCGGTTTTAGAAGCTGATATAAATATTATCACGATTGATGTTAGTTACTTTGATTCAGAGGTTTATCGAATACATGATTTTACTATTATTGATAATCTTATTTATGCAGTTGCATGCGAACAAAACGGTCAAGAACGATTTAATTACAACTTTGATATTTATGAGATTAATAATGGTTCAACCCAGCTTATCAAGAGGATACCACTGGATTTTCCAGCTACTCAAATAATAATTCTTAAAAATCATATTTTATTTGGGGAGTTTAACCTGCCGTTTGATTTAATTCATGTATATCAATTATTAGATAATGAAATAATTTTTTATGGACAGTTTACAGGAAATTTAAGCTATTATGATGGTTTTACCTCTGAGTTTTATTTTTTATGTTATTCTCCCAACTGGACAATCGAATTTCGAGATATTGAAGACCCTTTAGTTATTTTAAATACTGCTCCCAACCTACTCGGCTATAGTGGCACCCCTCGTCTAAGGCATATAGGAGAAAATACTGTCTCACCCATATCGAGTCCCTTGGAGATTTATGTATTTGATGAGATAACGAATAGATTTGTTCGAACATATATTTCAAATGATTGGTTTAATTTTTATAACGGTATTGGAGCTGCAGTAAATGACAATTCAGAAACATGGTTAAGGTTTTATGAAATAGAAAATGGTATTCCAAGGTCAATAGGTCAGTATGAATTTGAATATGTTCGACCTTTTATTCACATGTTCCCCAAAGAAAAAAAGATGATACTTCGTAGTATGTCTGGATTTCATCTTTATGATATAGATTTTACTGTTTCAGATATTGATGTAGTGGCGATGCCTGAAAAGACAGTTTTATTAGCTAATTTCCCTAATCCTTTCAATCCAGTGACTACTATAAGATTCAATGTAGGGGACGAACTCATTCATCCCACTTCATCACAGGAGAGTGCTCATGTCCGTATCGACATTTACAATATCAGAGGACAAAGAATAAAAACTTTGGTAAATAGTTTTATGGATAAGGGAGAGCATTCTGTTTTATGGAATGGGCTGGATGAGAATGGGCACTCTGTCAGTAGTGGTGTTTATTTCTATGCAATGAAAACCGATAATTATACGGAAACACGTAAAATGCTTCTATTAAAATAAGGAGAATAAAATGACAAAAAAAGAACTTCCCATAGGTGTTAGTGATTTCAAGAAAATAATCACAGAAAACCTTTATTATGTTGACAAATCCTTGTTTATAAAGGATGTTGTCGGAAGCGGTACTGCGGTTTTACTATATCCGCGTCCCCGCCGATTTGGTAAAACACTAAACCTTTCAATGCTGAAGCATTTTTATGATTGTTCAGTAGATAACTCTGATTTATTCAAAGACCTAGCTATATCTAATGAGGATAATATTATGAAAAAACAAGGTAAACACCCTGTGATATTTATCACTTTAAAGGATATAAAAGCTGAAACAGCTGAACATTGTTTTGAGAAGATATATCATGAAATCAGTAATTTATACAAAGATCATAAAAATATTTTAACTGGTGGTTCTATGTCGGAACTAGATATTGAGTATTACAACAAGATAATGTCTGAAACTGGCACAATAACCAATTTTGAAACATCGCTAAAAAAACTAAGTCAATACCTATCTGAACACTACAAAATAAACCCAATTATCCTCATAGACGAATACGACACACCAATACATGCTGGTTATTACAACAACTACTATAAAGAGATAATTGGTTTCATGCAAGGTTTTCTTGGTGGTGCTTTAAAAGACAGTATTTACCTTGAAAAAGGCGTGTTAACAGGTATATTGCGTGTTGCTCGTGAAAGCATATTTTCAGATTTGAATAATATTAGAGTTCTCACTGTCTTAGACGAAGAATCTGCCAATAGATTTGGATTTACAGACGATGAAGTGATTAAAATGTTAACAGATTTAGATTCATCTTTAAGTTTCGCAGATGTAAAAAATAGCTATAATGGCTATAATTTCAGCGGATTTGATATATATAATCCATGGTCGATAATAAATTCTGTCCAATCAAATAAGATTGGTCATTACTGGGCAAATACATCAAGCAATAAACTTATCAAAACTATGTGTCAAGAAGCCGATGATTCTGTAAAAGAAGATATAGGAATCTTAATTCAAGGTGGCAGTATAAAAAAATATATACAAGACCACATTGTTTTTCCTGAACTAAAAGAAGATGAAAACGCAATCTGGAATTTCTTCTTGATGTGTGGATATTTAAGGTATGATAATTACATTATTGATACAGAGTTAAGAAACACAAATGCTGAACTATCAATCCCAAATAAAGAAATTCTCGTAATGTTTAATAACAATATCGTCACAAACTGGTTCAGAAAACCAGAAAAAACAGACGAATTAATAAACATAGCAACTTGCCTTATAAATGGTGATATTGAAAAATTTAAACTTGATTTTATAGAATATTGCCAAGAATCTTTTTCTTATTATGATGTCAGTGGAGATCAGCCCGAAAAATTTTATCATGCTTTTGTGCTAGGGATGATAGCCTGCCTGAGAGATAGATACCTCATCAAAAGCAATAGAGAGTCAGGGTATGGTAGGTCTGATTTGATGTTGATACCATATACTAATTTCTCTCCACATTCACAGGTCAGAGACCTCTCCCTACATTTATGGGAGGGGCAGGGGGGGGCTAACAAAGGTATCATCTTCGAGTTCAAAAAACTAAACGAAGCACACGGAGAAACATTCGAAAAAGCCTTCAGAAATGGCAAAAGACAGCTTTTAGAAAAACAATATGACCTTGAAATGAAAGGATATGGTATAGAGGAAATTACCTACATCATAGCTGTATTCAAAGGAAAAGAGGTCATGTTGGAGAGTTTTTTTGTGGGAATGGAAAATGGATAATCCTTTCAGGATATTTATTAGGAATGACGATAATATGTAATATCAATTTTTGTAATTCATTTTCTACTTGACAAAATAACGGTTTTAAATAAATTGTTTTCAAGGAATAAAATTAACTTAAGGAGATTAAAATGAGAAAATTAATTTTTTCTATCATTTTTTTGATGAGTTTAACTGGTTTATTATTTGCAGAGCTTGATTTTTGCGATAAAACAGTTTTGGTTGTACTGAGACCAGAGTTCAGCGAATATACAGGTAGTAGAAGTGCTGACTTTTTTGGAAATTTTGAAAAAGTGTCAGTTGAAAACATCTTTCAGATTCATAATGAAGCCGCTATCAGAGCTATGAATGAAAGAAATCCGGGAGAGTTTCGGTCTATTTATAAGATAACACTCCCTACCAATGACAAAACTAAAGTTTTGGAAGCAATCGAAGAATTGAAAACCATCGAAGGCATAGAATCAGCAACTCCAGATTATATCACAACCACTACATTGATCCCAAACGATGAGCATTGGAATCATCCGGGTTTATGGGCATTGTGGGGAACTCACGGAGTCAAAGGTCCGGAGGCATGGGATATAGCAACAGGTTCACATTCTGTCCGTGTTGGTGTTTCAGATACGGGTATTGCAAATCATCCCGATTTAAATGCAAATCTTGATAGAACAGCTGGTTGGAATTTTGCCTCAAATAATTCAAATACCACTGATACTAATAGCCATGGGACTCGTTCTGCTGGTATCGTTGGTGCTGTAGGAAATAATGGCATCGGCACTGTAGGCGTAAATTGGAATGTTACTTTGATACCACTCAGGATAGCAGAAGGAAGCTCATCAAATGAATCAATCATGACCGCAGCAGTAACACATGCAACAAATCTTTGGGGAACAGAAGATGAAATGCAAATAGTAACTATGAGTTTTTCTGGTTATGGTAGATTGACAGGTCTCCGTGCTGCTATCAATAGTTTTCCGGGTCTTTTTGTCTGGTCTGCAGGAAATGATGGTGTGGATGTAGACTCTCGACTCGCACAGTTTGGTAGTTTCAATCTACCGAATCTTTTATCAGTCGGTGCTATAGATGTAAATGGGCAAAGAAGTATTTGGGGTGGTGGTCAATCCTCAGCCTATTCTTCATCTGGTGAACATGTACATGTGTTTGCACCTGGCACAGATGGGTATACGACTAGTTTAAATAACGGCTATCAAGATTATGGTGGCACATCAATGGCTGCTCCGCATGGCGCAGGTGTTGCAGCTCTGCTTTTATCTATAAATCCAAGCTTAAATGCTGCTGAATTAAAACAATTGATAATAAACAATTATGATAATATTACGATAAATACTCCTCATGGTTCACAAGTAGTAAAGCGTCTGAATGCTTTTAAACCAGCCCAACTGATAGCTTTTGATTATGATCTGGTTGCAGCTGAACTAACAGGACCTACCTCTATGACCCAATATGAGACAAGCACTTTTACAATCAATGTTCGTAACAATGGAAAGATGCCTGCTACTGGTTATACTGTCCGTTTGATGCAAGTTGGTAATGATACACCTTTAGCCTCAATACCCGGTTTGTATATGCTTCAAGGTATAGCTTATAATTTCTCATTAGATTGGACTCCAACTTTTGTGGGACAAGTTCAACTTTATGGACAAATAGTCTGGACTTTAGACGAAAATCCCGATAACAATCAAACAGCTCCTCAAAGTTTTTCTATTCATCCTGAAGGTGTTTATGAAATCATGGTAGGCGACCCCAATAGCACATTTGGTCGTAACGACTCATTTATCAACTATTTAACCCAAAATAGTATCACCCAGACGATTTATCATGAAAATGAATTAATGCTTGGTGAGATACAACAAATGAATGTCAGATTTACTGGTGCTCAAACTTTAGTAGGAGAAAATGTTGAGGTCAAAATTTATCTAGCCCAAACTACCAAATCACAATTTTCCAACAGTACTGACTGGATAGCTTTTGAAAACTTTACACAAGTATTTCAAGGCTCATTACCAGTAAATAACTCGGGAAATTATCCTATTGAAATATACTTTGATACTCCTTATGCATACAGTGGTGGAAACCTTGCTGTGATGGCAGTAAAAGACCATAATGTCCAATATGGAAGTGGAAACATTTTTCAGTTTACACATTTGCTAGGTCAATATCGCACTATAATCTGGGGTTCAAATAATGCAGGCTCACCACCTACAAACCCTTTCCCTGCTTCACATGGATTTTTGGAAGGAGTAACGAATGCTAATTTCATCATTTTAGCAGGATTAGGGTCTCCAAGAAATCTTGAAGCAACATCAGGAAACGGTGTAGTTCAATTGTCTTGGCTACCACCCACTTCTGGACTTGATGATTTGGTAGGATATCAACTTTATCGGAATGATAATGCTATCACCAGCGTCATATCAGGTTTAAACTATACCGATAATTCTGTAACCAATGGGCAGATTTATACCTATTTTGTGAGAGCTATTTATACAGATCAAGAACAATCCCCGCCTTCTAATACAGTGTATGGCTATCCAGACAATATTGTGGCACCAGGTAGTATTTCACTTCAAAGACAAGAAAATAATGTTACTGTAAGCTGGACTATGCCAAATGTAGGGAAAGCACTTGTCCGTTCCGATGAAAGCACAGAGACAAGCTCTGGCACTACGGAAAGCCAATCGGAGATTGGCACTACGGAAAGACAATCAGAGATTGGCACTACGGAAAACGGTAGAGCTTTTCTGGGTTTTAATGTCTATCGTAATGGCGTTCGTATCACCCAAAATCCTATTTCAGAGCTTACCTATCACGACAACAATCTAACAGCAGATAATCAATACACTTATGGTGTCTCTACCGTTTATCATCGTGGTGAGTCTGAAATCATTTCAGACAGCATCATAGTTCCTTTATACAATCCGCCTTATGAGCTTGAAGCTGTAGGAAATATAGAGGTTGTAAACTTAGAATGGGCAGCACCAATTCCACAGACTTTTGGAACTTTAGCAGGTTATATCATCAACAGAGATGATGTTGATTTAAACACTCTACAAAACATAGTTACTACTCCTTATTTTACTGATATAGATGTCATAGCAGGGCAAAACTATGTTTATCGCGTAAAAGCCGTTTATACTGGACAAATTGAGGGCGAGTCTATCTTTACAAATCCTGTAAATGCTACACCGATTGACAATATCCTCGCACCTGTCTATATATCTGTCGAAGTTGTAGGGAATGATATTGTAGTGATCTGGACAATGCCAGATGCACAAACATTGTTGAGAGACACAAATCAATCCAGTGAACAATTCTTAATTCTTAATTCTGAATTCTTAATTCAAAGAGCCTTTATAGAGTATGAACTTGAAAGAAATGACACCCCTCTGACTCAGACCACAAGTCAGACTTATACAGATTTAAGCCCAGAGCATGATGTCAACTATGTATACAGAGTGAGAGCTATCTATGATACTGGTGTTTCAGAATGGACAGAGTCACCTACAATACTCATCCCAAGATTCAATCCTATCAGTGAATTGGTCTCTATCATCCAAAATGTTGGTGTTCTCTTGATGTGGACAGAGCCAGAAGAGCAAAATAATGGTACTCCACGCAGTTATAAAATCTCAAGAAATGGAGAAACTATTATAACTGTCGATTTCCTTGTCCCTGTGTATTTAGATACTGATGTTGATTATGATGTTGAATATCTGTATGAAGTTTCTGTTCTTTATGATGAACCCAATGGAGAATCTGTGGCTGTTCCCACAAGTATTAATACGCCTATAGCCTATCCTGCCACGAATCTTTATGGTGAATATATTGATGGTGAAGTTAGCTTGACTTGGACAGCACCAGAAACAAGTTTTGGGAATGTTGCAGGATATGCAATTTATAGAGATGGTTCTCTTGTGAATTATGTTACTACTACCAGCTACACAGATGATGATGTCTCTGATGGTGTTTATGTCTACTCAATAGTCGCAGCCTATACCCAACCAGCTGGACAATCTGAAGCCGTTACAATCGATGTTTATGTTTCTGAGGATGATGAAATACACCCTCCATTGACCACAGAGCTGCTAGGTAACTATCCAAACCCCTTTAATCCAGAAACTACAATCAGCTTTAATATCGCAGTAGAGTCAATAGTCTCAATTGACATTTATAATATCAGAGGTCATCTTGTGAAAACATTGTTAAATAACCATCTTCAGCAAGGCAATCACTCTATAATCTGGAATGGCATAGACAATCATGGACAGCAAGTAAGTAGTGGTGTCTATTTTTATCGGATGGTAGCTGGGGATGTAGTGGAAACTAGGAGAATGGTGCTGATGAAATAAGAAATAAGAATGCAGAAATGTCAATAAAGCAAAAATAAAAATACAGAATGCAGAAATATTATTTCTGCATTCTGCTTTCTAATTTCTTATTTACCAAAAGGAGTAAATTATGAAATTTTTTAATACTGAGGGTCCTGTAAATCAACCCATGCACTACAAATTGGACCCACTAAATCGTTGGGATTTGGAAGATATAATGGATTTGATAAATAAAAGTAAATACTTTGTCCTCCATGCCCCGCGACAAACAGGGAAGACGAGTTGTTTGCTTGCCTTGAGAGATATGCTCAATAAAGAGGGTGATTATTTTGCTATTTATACAAATTTTGAGATAGGGCAGGCATTTCGTGAAGATATACATGGAGCTATGTTAGCAGTCATTGAAATACTAGTGATGAATGTTGAAAATCTGCTTGGTTCATCAATAGGAATAAGAGAATATTTTGAAGAACGAAAAGTGAACTTTAGTGCTGGTGCAGCTTTGAGTTTTATTTTGAGATATGTTTGCCAAAAAGTCAAAAAGCCTGTTGTCCTCATGATAGACGAGATAGATGCTTTAGTCGGTGATACTTTAATCTCTGTCTTTAGACAATTGCGTGAGGGGTATAACAATAGACCTGACTATTTCCCAGCAAGTGTTGTTTTATGTGGACTAAGAGACATTAAAGATTATCGCATCCATCTTGGGAAAGACATTATCACTGGTGGTAGTCCTTTTAATATCATAGCCAAATCATTGAGATTGGGAAATTTTTCACGAAATGATGTAGTGGAACTATATGGACAACTCAAAGAGGACACAGGTCAGTATTTTACAGAAAAATGCTTTGATCTGGTGATGGAATATACAGATGGTCAGCCTTGGCTGGTGAATGCTCTGGCAAGAGATGTGGTGGAAATGTTTAAATATGTAGGGAACGCCTTCAGCCGTTCCGAAAATGTAGGGAACGCATTTATCCGTTCCGAAAATAATAAATATCCCAAAACAATAACGGAACGGATAAATGCGTTCCCTACTGAAATCACTCCCGACATGATAGAATACGCCAAAGAACACTTGATTTTAAGAAAAGAAACTCATCTCGGGCAGCTCACTGATAAGCTCAAAGAACCGAGAGTTTATAATGTAATTTTGCCCATGATATTG
>WRLO01000101.1 GCA_009777575.1 Candidatus Cloacimonadota bacterium | reverse complement strand
ATATTCATTAAAAAAGGAGCAACTTTTCTGTAAAAAATGTATAATGGAGAAAAAATGAAAAATAACGAAAAAAGCAATGAATTATGTAACACATACAGTTGCGAGGTCTCTTCTTGCTATCCCCCCGAAGCAATCTCTGGGTCACTATCCCCCTCCCGTCGTTGTGAGGTTCCTTCTTGCTATCCCCCCGAAGCAATCTCCATGTCACTTTCCCTCCCCGTCGTTGCGAGGTCTCTTCTTGCTACCCCCCCGAAGCAATCTCCGTGTCACTATCCCCCTCCCGTCGTTGCGAGGTTCCTACTTGCTATCCTTCCGAAGCAATCTCCGTGTCACTACCCTCCTCCCGTCGTTGCGAGGTCTCTTCTTGCTATCCCCCCGAAGCAATCTCTGGGTCACTACCTCCTAGATTATTCCACTTAGGAATTATACCTTGGTAGAAAACTCATCTTTATCTCTCTTATCGTCTTCGATTGATTTAAGGTGCATTTTTTTTATCTTTGATATATTGATAATATAAAGGGTTGTTATGGTGATTGCACTTATCCAACCCCTACTTAATCTTTTGAACAATAGACATAATATCAAATTCGATATAATGAATAAAATTAAATAGGAAATACTTAGCTTAGTCAAGAGTGTTATTTTTTCATATTTATGACTATTTTTAATAATCATAATAGATAAGATAACTAACAACAAACCCAAAAATATAGTCATAATTGAGTATGAATTTTGTAAATTTCTCCAAGAATAAAGATGTATATATACTGTCAACACAAAACTTACAAATCCTATAACTCGTAAATGATCTGCATATTTATTGGTATTTTTTTTTCCGCAATGCACACAAAACATAGCATTGTCATTCAATTCTTGATTACATTTTATACATCTCATTTGTAATCACCTCTATTTTGATATTGATTTTTTGATTTCATCAAGGTCATCTTTTAATCTACGGATATTATCGCCGATTTCTATAAAGGTAACCAGCACACCACCACCTAAGACGACAAGTAAAAATCCGATGATTAAACCTAAAAAAGTGCCAAGAACAGCATACTCTCCGTTTACTGCACCACCTAAGGCTCCCCCAACAATTCCCAAGACAACGATGTCTGCAATTAGAATAAAGGCTATATAACCTCTGAAGACTCTACGAATAAAATCTAAAAATCCAATTGAGTCATCAATCGATTGTTGACGAAAGCTTTTGTCTCTATCTGTTCCACAATGGGAGCAGAATCTTTCGTTTTCTGCAATTTCGTTTCTACATTTAAAACATTGCATATATTCCTCCATATATTTTTATTTATTTTTTTTTGCCTTTTTTTATCGCATTGATAAATTGCTGTTGCCATCAATTATCTAAATTATCTTTCCAACCACCTGCCATACCTATGCTTATGGCATGTGTATTAGTTTCTTTAAACCATGTATGACGATAATGTATATTAAGACCACCATTTTTACTTATACCTAAAATCACTCCAATATTTATATCAGAAAAATCCCCAGCCAGAGACCGATTTTGTTGATTCAGAATATTTTCGATATATTGCTGATCAAAGACTGTCATCGCAGAATACCTTTGCAGGATACCGATAAAATTTCCCTGAATCAATGGCAAAATGTGTAACTCGTCATTGGAAAGATTCACACCAAGAAACTCAGAAACAGTTATAGTGATACCTTGACCGCCGCTACCCGTGAAGTTCTGTGATGATAATAATACTGGGAGAATGAGCAGTATAAGGTAGATAATTTTTTTGGAGATGTTGTTTGTTTTCATAATGTTGCAAACTCTCTCTCATATAATGCTTTAATTGTTTTTATAGCTTCTATATTATGGTATAATTCATATCCTTTTAAACCATCTGGATTCTTTAATATCCATTTAGACCGATAGTCTGCTATAAACAATGCTATCATCTTTTGAATCTGACATCTTTTTTTATTTCGCTCTTTAAATGTTTTATTCTCAAGGTAGTTTGATGCATGGCAGACTCCACAAATAGGATAGATATAACAGTTTTGAAGGCAATCTTCATCTATGAAATTATCATGATTTAGAAAATCAGTTTTTTGTATGTCTTTTAGTTCATCAGTTGAAAAGGTCATCGGGGTCACAAAACTACATGGATACATTGTGCCATCCGTATCAAAAAAGATAGTACCTTCACCGATTCCGCACCACTTTCGGCGATATTTTTCTTTTGCTTGGCATAAATCTAATCTTTTGTCAAATATCGGGCAGAGGGGTATATTATCATTTTTAAGATAAAAATCAACTAAGTCTTTCAACTGGGGGATAAGAATTTTTATATATTCTTCATTTTCCCAATCAAAATCACCCTCAGCGAGATTTGCTCCCGTGATATTAAATCCAAGTGAATGTATATATTTTATATTTTCTGCTAGATTATTTAGTGAAAATTCTGACAAAGTCATCTTTACATTTTGGTCTTTCCATGTCTCTTGAAAAAACTGTATATCAATATCATCAAAAGAATTACTTCTATTATGATTGTGGGTTTCCTGCATCCCATCTAAACTCAAACCTAAATAGAAATATTTTTTATACTTGGTGAACCATTGTTTCATCTCTTCAGTCAGCAAAGTCCCATTTGTAGTAGCAAAAAAGAGAAATTTCACTTTGGGATCCATCTGATGAGTATATTCAAAAACCTTTTTCATCAGGTCAAATTCCAGCAATGGCTCACCACCGATAAAAGAAATCTCTATCTCTTCCATCTTTTCTGGCTTGTTCTCAAAAATCCAGTTTACACATTTCTTCGCTGTTTCCAAAGACATTTTATTATCACCATCATGCTTTTGATAACAATAAATACACTGCAAATTGCAATCATGGGTGATACATAATGACGGCGAAAACCTTAATCCTTTTTTGTTCATGTTATTCCTTTAATAGATAATATATACTTTCCAAACCATCCCGAAGGGATCGATCTCTATGTAGAAAACGATACCACCCACATGATTTTCCATGCCGTAGGTATGAAATGATATACATACCGCACCATCCCGAAGGGATCGATCGCTATGTAGAAAACGATACCACCCACCATGATTTTCCATGCCATAGGTATGAAACGATATATACATACCGCACCATCCCAAAGGGATCGATCGCTATGTAGAAAACGACACCACCCACCATGATTTTCCATGCCGTAGGTATGAAATGATATACATACCGCACCATCCCGAAGGGATCGATCGCTATGTATAAAACGACACCACCCACATGATTTTCCATGCCGTAGGTATGAAACGATATATTTTCCACTCCCCAAATCCAATTGTGCCACACCTTCGGCGTGGAGATGGTACCAGAGGAGCATCCTTTTCTACATAGCTATCGACACCTTCGGTGTGAGGAGGTATCTTCCCTGTCATTCTGAGGAACGAAGAATCTCTCCAAATTTGATAGGAGATTATTCGCTTCACTCAGAATGACAATGTTTTGCTTCAGAATGAAAAGATGATATCTTTTGAATACTATGATCTCGATGTGCCAGTACAACCACCCATACATCCGTTTTGACAACCACCTTCACATGAACCGACACAACCGTTATGACATGTGTTCTGGCATCCACCCATACAGGTTCCAGAGCAAGCCCCACCACCGCAATTCATACATTCTTCAGCTGAAGCTTCATAGCTCCCGCTATACGAGCTATCTTGCATCGCCTCAAGCTCATTCATTACTTCATTGGTTAGGATTTCTAACATAATTTTACCTCGCTTTTATTTTATCTTCTTTAGACTTTTTCAAACAATTTTGGTATTTTCTATCATCTGGATCTAGAATTTTCTTGGCATTGGATACTTATCATACAGATCCTTCAATCGCAAATAAGTACATGCAGACCCATTTAGACAGGTATGAACTTTAGTAGGCGATATGCGAACTGCATATCTATTGCAGCTCAATTCATAACCATCCGGATCAGGAACTGGTATAGCTATCTCAAGCTCAGTGCAGCACCTTTCAGTTGGTTTATTACCACACTCATTCCAATTTGGGTTTTCTCGAGCATATTTCGTGACTTTTATTCTAGCCATTATACCTCCATCTTTCTAATATATTTTATTTTTTATGGTGAAGTTCTGTTATAATCCTTTGGCAGACAAAATAACTCACTCCAAAATCTTTTACCATAATATTCATAAAATCAAGTTCTTCTTTAAATCTCTGTATTGAACAAGATCTGAGACTTGGATTACATTTTTTACATATGATTTCACTTAGATTCTTTTGAATTCTATCAACTTCTTTATTTAAATAATCAATAGAATAACTATCATAACTAGAAAAAATATTTCTCACCCTATCCGCTTCTACTCCAAAGGCGTTAACAATTTCTACTATATATTCATCTCTCGTTTTTTTAGGATACATTTTTACTCCTATATTTTTACTGTTTTTCTAATATCTACTGTTTGCACAACGATTACTACAGCAGCTCAAAAAATTATAATTCGTTCCGTCTGCCCACTGAGATGGTTTATATAACTCACCACACCAAGTACATGGTCTTAGAGTATTTTCCCATTCTACAAAACAAGAAGGACAAATATTAAAATATCCTCCACCTCTTTCTATGAGACTTAAATCTGTACCTAAATATCTAGGAAATTCATTAACTTTACACCTACTGCAAGTACATATTTCATTTTTATCTACATAAGTTAGCTTATGGATTATAAACCAAATAATAAATGGCACTACTAATATAGTCATTAAACAACCCATATACACCTCTTAATGATATTATCTTTCATATATACCTTCATATTTTTTGATTCTTTCTTGTTCTTGAAAGATTCTTTTGTTCTTTTCAAATTCGTATTTTGGGGATACATATATTTACTCCTTAATCATTTTTTCCGATTCTGTTGCCTTAGCCAGGCTATTATGAAAATCAGAATCACTTGGGTCAAGCTTAATTGCTACTTCAAAATCTGCAATTGCTTTGCTAAAGTCTTCAATATTACAATGGCACAACCCTCTATTATAATACCAGATAGGCATATCAGGATTCAATTCGATAGCTTTGTCATAATCAGCTATTGCTAAAACAAACTTATTCATCTCAAGATGCAATTGTCCTCTGTTACAATATGCTTGAGCTACATTTGGGTCCAATCTTATCGATGTGTTTACACTTTCGAGTGCCTTCTCTCTGTTGCCCATGATAATATAAATTACACATAAATCACCATAATAGTCAGCATTGTTGGGATCTAATTTTATAGCTGTTTTATAATCATCTAGAGCTTTTTCATTATCACCCATGGTCTGATATAACAACCCCCTATTATGATATATTCGTGCAGAATCAGGTTCTTTTTTCAAAACAATATTGCAATCAGATATAGCTCTTTGATATTCTGATTTACAATAATATGCATTTATTCTTGACCAATATGCATCAGATAAATTAGGCATTAATTCGATTGCTTTATTTTGCTCATGTATAGCCTTGTCATACTCTCCTTGGTTGATATACATGTCACCATTTTTTACATAAATATGATATTGTTTTAAGTCCTGATGAATCGAATTAGCTTTATTTTGATTTTCAGTTTTTTCCGAATTCTCTTTTTTCTTATTTTTATTGTGTTTATTTACAAGATAAAAAGCTACCAAAACTATAACAATATACAACACTATACCCCAAAACATATTAAACCTCCTTTTTCTTGAAAGATCCTTTTGTTCTTTTCAAGTTCTTTTTTACATTGAAAATATTTCTTTTTCTTATTCCTCATAAATACCCTGAAAGGGTGTCGTTTAATAGAAATCGACATCCAACCCCCATTTCCCACCCTGAAAGGGTGGGTCGCTAAAATTCCTTTAGGAATTATGGCTTGGTAGAAACGATATCCAACCCCACCCTCTTTTTCCGATAGGAAATATGCAGAATCAAATCCATTATTCCTCTGGAATATGATATTGAGCTACGATTCATTTTCTACCCAACCATTACATCTACGATGTATGACAATGTATTTATCATTCATTCCAAATCCTTTAGGATTTGTGGCTTGGTAGAAACGATGTCCATCCACCATCCTTTTTTCCGATAAGAAATATGCAGAATCAAATCCATTATTCCTCTGGAATATGATATTGGGATGCGATTCATTTTCTACCATCCATTATCTCTTAAGAGATATTTTACTTTACAACCTATCACTCGCAGTGAAATTCAGCTCGATATCACTTGATATTTGAACATTGCGTTTGAGATATGCCATTCCATGCACATCGTCAACTCTGATGTCATAAGTGCCATCTCTTAAATCAAGGTTACCCATCCAAAATCTGAAACTATCTCTCGTTACAATAGACCCAGTTAAATCTGTAACATACATGGTAACATTGTCTATATCCCGGCGGACAGCCGTTCCATCTTCATTGAGCTGTATGCTGAGAATATTAACAGAATCCCATGCACCTATGTCTCCACTATCCCTTACTTGAACATTGACTATAGTCGCTCCAGTATTATTTTGAACAGTTACGACAGCAGGTCGCCTCGTTAGAGATAGAGTTACATCATCACCATGGATTGTAACACTTTCTCTATATTGACTTGTTGAACTTAGGTAGGCGACATTGATATCGTTAGCTGTTCTGCTTTGTTTTGTGTAAATAACAGCCTGGTTATTCATTAGGATCTCTCTTAATAGACGGTTTACATGTCCTATAGGATAGCTAGTATTTTCAGTTATGAGTCCAGAAGGGTTTAAAATTCTGATAGGAAATCCTGTATTATTAACTATTCGGAGTTCAGGTGGTCTTTCTGTTAGTGTGATTGTAGTATCTCCATCGCTCATGTTTGCAAGCCGTGTAAAAGTATAATCATTTATAGAAAAATTTACAGTAATATTTCTATCTGAATCTAACTCGGGAAGCTGATATCTTCCGTTACTTCCTGAGCCGATTGATTGTGAGTTAGGTGAGGTTACACGGATAGGGTATCCCGTTCGGTTTGATATGGTCAATATAGGGTGTCTATCACTAGGGGAGATTATTATACCTTCATAATTAGACATCATACCAGACCTTGTTTTAGACATCTTAACATACGGAATGGGCACATCAAATTTTGAATACCAAAATCCTTTATTGTCACGAAATTTTATATCTTGATTTTTTATTTCTGGTGGTTCAAATACATTATATACTCGCCATAAAGTAAGCCTACTCCTATTAGATACATCGCGATTAATTCTATTACTGCTCCAATCTAAGGTACCTGTATTTCGTATATATATTTCGGTAACATTCTCACCTGTTTCATTACGAATGCCTTGTGAGTATGAAGAAGCAGCAGATGCACAGCCACCAATAAATGCAAGCGTAAGAACTACCATGGATAATACAAATATCATTTTTCTCATTTTATTTTTCCTCTCCTTTGTTTGGTTTTTTGAAAAATTACTTTTCATTGTTTCCTCCATTGAGTTTTTTTTAAGGTTTTCATTTTTACCTATTCCCCCCCCTACCCCCCCCCATAAATGTGGGTGGGGAGAGCAAGAATCCCATAAATGTTGGGGATTTTCCCCCCACATTTATGGAAGGGGGCAGGGGGGAGACAAGATTTGTGGTTTGGTAGAAAATCAAGCCACACACCTCTGTCATTCCGAGCGCAGCGAGGAATCTCATCATATTGATTTTTAATGATATCCGAGATTCTTCACTTCGTTCAGAATGACAAAAAGGGATCATCTTTTCGTGTTATTTTCTACTCTTTAATCATTCAACCAAAACAGGTCATCAACCTGGACATTCGGTCCAGCATTCGCATTACGCCATCTATTGGGAGTCCCAGAATGGAACGCAGTATTACCATTTCCTGACGCGCTATTAGAGGCTATATTTCCACCTGTTTTAGTGAATGTAGATTGATAGTTTGAAGTCCATAGTTGATATACCGCACCACCATTATTACCGGCGTTATTACTAGTAATTGTCCCTCCTGTCATAGTAAATGAACTTCTACCTACTATACCCATGTCATAACCACCCATTATGTATACACCTCCACCATTGTAGGCACTGTTATTTGAAATAGTACCACCATTCATGATAAATGTATTGGTAATATATACTCCTCCTCCCAAGCTATTTGTGTCCGAAGCATTATTTCCTGAGATTAATCCATTATTCATAATAAAACTACCAGTACTTGCAACAAATACCCCACCTCCATGATAATAAGCTGTGTTAAATATTATTTCTCCACCATTCATCACCAATGATCCTGCTACAAAAACACCAGCCCCATATCCCGCTCTATAAAAATTTACATACCCACCGCCTGTATTACTTCCAATTATCCCTCCTTCTATGGTAAGGGTAGAATTTGAATCTATAAAGATTCCACATCCAACATTATTTGTGATTGAGGAATTCGCATACATGATCATCGTACCACCATTAAAGATATAAACCCCTGCTCCATTGTAGTAATAATAAGCTGTATTATCTCTGATACTCCCTCCTTCCATATTAAACAGACCATTATCTACATATACACCTTTATACCCATTCTCACAAACAGTCGCCCCATTCCTCATAGTCAGCACCCCCCCAGCAGCCACATAGACCACTGGCTCTGTAGTATTTGTAGATATCCCTCTCAGGGTAATATTTTGCAGTATGATATTGTGTCTCAGCCCTATTCTCAGCACATTTCCTGCAGCGGTCAGGGCGAGCGTGCCACCACCTTGGATAGTTACTTGGATATTTGTAACATTACCGAAAGTCACCTCTGTATTGACATTTACATTTACTTCTTCAGTGACGTTGATGGTATGGATTCTGTTATTTCCACCATTTCTGATGCCTTGGATAGCAGCTATCCATGAGGTAATATCGGTCACATTGTATGTTCCACCGATACTGGCTATATTCACGGTAGCTGTGTCTGTTAGGTTGAGATTTACTGTAGAGGCTACTGTCACCGTGATGGTAGACGCACTTTCATTTTCAGCTACAGTCAGAAGTCCATTTGAGTTTATGTTTGTCGATGATGAATTATTTCCAGAAATAGACCATGAAACAGTTTGTGGAGGATTGAAACTTCCATTCACTATAGCGGTAAACTGCTGAGTATCTCCAGTAGCGACATTGATGTTCTTGGGGCTGATCACTACTCCTGTGATGATAGCTCCAGTCAGATTCGCCATTGCTGAGCCTGTCTTTGACTGATCAACACTTGATGTTGCTATTATAGTAATTGAGCTAGCTGGTTCACTGGCACTCACTGTGAGCAGTCCATTTGTACTGATACTTGTCCCTGTTCCACCACCTAATATCGACCAGATAACTTCTTGGGATGGGTTATTTGATCCGTTTACAACTGCGTTAAATTGCTGCGTTGCTCCGCGTGCTACATCGACTGAGCTTGGTGAAACGACTACAGAAGTGATGTTTGGGATACGGACATTCACGGTGGCATAACCTGATTTTGTGGTATCAAAAGTAGATGTCGCATGCACATTAATAGTAGAATGAGTTTCACCAGTGCCTACAAACAAAACGCCATTGGAGTTGATAGAGGAGCTACCATTGCTTCCGACTACCGACCATGTCACATCTTGGTCTGGTTTGTTGTTTCCATTGACTATGGCTGTAAATTGGTAAGTTTGCCCTACATAAACTTCCACTATGGCTGGTTCTACTGTCACACCGGTGACTGTGGGGTCTGGTTTTGTAGTTTCGCACCCCATGAAAAGTATCGCCAAAAAAACGATACAAATAATAATACATGTTTTTGTTTTCATAAATTACCTCTTTATGTCTTTATTTTATTTGACATCCCTAAATGGATGTGTATGGATTAATTTTTTAGAACAAATAGCTGAAAGACGCCAAAACTGTATAACATTTCACTTTGTTAAAATCTGTGTAGACATCTTTGACAGGCATATCCAGGAGCAGGATATCACTTTCAATTCCTAAAACAAAAGGAAGCTCTTGTGGATACCAATCCAGTCCAAGATACACTGGTATATTAAAAGTGTTGTAATACTCTGTAAATGGTGCGATAGCCACTCCAGTTCCCGTAAATACCCTTACATTTTTATTGCCAAACTTTATCTTGCCAAAAATGTCAATATAAGAAATTTGATTTTGCTTTAGTTCGACTTCATCAGCTCCCTCAGCGATATTTTTTGAGAATCCTCTCATGATATGCCTAATGCCGGGTTCAAAGGTTACAAATTGATCTTTTAAATCATTAACAATAGACAACCCAACAGCAAATGAGGGACTAGCTATCTCTAAACCATCGTTTTCATGCATCACATCCTCACCAAAAATACCACAAAAGCCCAAACCAAGATTGATTCTATACTTACTCTGTCTTTGACTCATCATTTGAGCGTTTAATACCAAAAACAACGAAAGAAGAATCATAACAATAATTAGTCTTTTAAACATTTTTCCTCCTATTGATTTTTTTATACAAAAAAACACCCACATTGAGAAACAAAGAAAATTTCTCAATATGGGTGTTTATGATTGATAAGTTTTGACTAAAAACTGGTTTGAGATGATTTCTCAAACCTTTGTTGTAAATGCTTATATATAAGCATTTACGGGGGGGGGGGGGGGGGGGGAAAATTTTTTTTTTGTTAATGAAAAAAAAAAAAAAAAAAGAAAAAAAAAAAAAAATAAAAAAA
>WRLO01000100.1 GCA_009777575.1 Candidatus Cloacimonadota bacterium | reverse complement strand
GTTATGGTAAAATGTTTTTGAGAAAAAAAATAAAATAAACAAAAAATTGAGCGGCATTTTGTATCAAAATTATACTGCCGTTTTGTATCATTTTAAAACTGCCGTTGACAACAAGGAACGGATAAATACGTTCCGTACAGGATTGAGGGTGTAGAGCAACCCCTTGCTTACAGAATCACACGAAATGGAACAGTGCTTACTGAAACTACTGAACTAACATACACTGATCAAGAGGTATCTAACAACACACAATACACTTATGGTGTTAGTGCTGTTTTTGCCAGTGGATCATCTGAAGAAGAAGAATTCACAATTGTTGTTGTGTATTTCGCACCACCGACTAACCTTAGAGCGGCTTTCGCTATAAATGTGGTAAATTTATCTTGGGAAGAACCTGAAGAAGAAGATATTAACGGCTTAGTCGGTTACAAAATATACCGCGATGATGAACCACTTTCTTTAAACACGTTACGCTTAGACGTGTTAAGCTACATTGATTCTAACATAAACTACAATGTTGAATATACTTACCATGTAACATCAATTTTTAGCATTGAAGATGATGAATACGAATCTGATATGTCAAATATAGTTGTAGTTTTCACAGAAGATGATATTACTTCATCTGAAGAAGAGTATATTCCACATATCACCGAACTGCAAGGTAATTTCCCGAATCCGTTTAATCCAGAAACTACAATTGTTTTTACATTACATAATCCTAGCTATGTAAGTATAGAAATTTATAACATTAAAGGACAAAAAGTACATACTTTAGTTAATGCTAATATGAAGCCGGGTAAATATTCTTCTATCTGGAACGGGACTGACGATAACGGCAGAAACCTTTCAAGTGGTGTGTATTTCTACAAAATGCAAACTGATGAATATACTTCTGTAAAACGCATGCTACTTATGAAGTAGCTGTTCCCTACGAATTGGGGTTTTTTAGTAATTATAGTCACGAATTTTGAGAATATCATCATAAAGAGTGTATTAATTCAGATTTGTCTTTTGTTCTAAGATACTGTTTTAATAAAGATAATCAAAAAAGTACAAACGGCTCTGTTATTGTTTCTCACAAACAACGATATATTCCCACATCATTGTGTTTACAGTCTTGCCAGTTTTATTAGTTGGAGAATTTCTACAAGGCATTGACTTATTACTCAATGCTCTTTCGTAGGTTACTAAATGTTTAAAACCGTTTTCCTCAAATTTTTCAGCTATGAATTGGTCAGTAGGTAGTAAAACATTTTTTACTGTCCGATTTCCTACAACATAAATTGATTTTCCACCACTGTTTACACATTTTGCTACTTGCTGAATGGATGTATTTAAGTCTTCATAAAAGGACGATACTTCTAAAGCTCGCTTACTATCAATTTTATTAATCTGAGCTATATAATCAGCTATTAATCCTTCTTGGATACAATGTTTTAGCTTATTACCACCCATCAGCAGACCATCTATTTTGCGGGCATAGTTAAATCCCATCCATTCATTAGAAAGAGTAGAAAACTGTCCATAAGCTACAGTTGTTCTACTATCTCCGTAAGGTGGACTAGTTAACACTACATCAAAGCACTTAACATGTGTATTAAAAGCAGAATATTTAATATCAACTTTGACATTATCTTTTAATTTTGGAAAATAACAATAGTTATATATCAATATTGTTTCGTTCAGTTTATTTAGGTAAACACTAATAACATCAGGGTTAAAATGTAACAAATCTTCTGATTTCATACGAAAGAGCTTAAACTCGTTATTTCTGGTGTAAGAGCATTCTCTTACAGTTTCAGAAAAAGGTATATAAAAAAGGTCTCTGATATTTATATCTTCGATGTTTTCTATGCAGTGCTTTAATAAAGCGAGTTTATTTATAACCTCATTTGAAAACCAAAACTCAATGTTAGTAATTTGTGGAAAATTCAACGATTCATAATATCTCTCGTTTTTTAATAAATCAAAAATATTATCTCTAAACGATGTTTTTTCATTAAGTAAATCTTTAGGTGTTGTTTTTGTAAATTTAACTTTCGATATTAATACAGCTAAAGGATTTATATCGTATCCATACATTTCTGTTATTCCACATTCTAAACCACTTGCAAATGACGAACCAGAGCCACAGTATGGGTCTAATAATAACCCTTTTTTTATGCCTAGTTCCTTTAGGATTTCTATGCCTATTTGTGGCAACATAGTAGCTGGGTATTTATGTAAATTTGGATAAACTGAGGCATACGATTGACCAGCAAAATCATATTTGTTATTTCTCTCTACTTTGTACATAATCAAAGCACCTCATTTACAAATTTAGGTAATGTGGACATTTTGTCAATGAAATCGGAGTCAATGTTTTTAGCTATAAAGGATTTATCAAAAAACTTAAACATTCCTCGATGTTGAGGATTGTTTATCTCGTTGTAAAAATTGACAGTAGCAAAAGCCACTAAAGGTATATTATCAGACTTATATTCTATATTATACTTTTCTTTAAGTGGGTTTTCACTACTTGCAATTTCCATTAAGAGCTTCCATTTGTATGTTTGCCCTGCTCTTTCTCTTAATGATGTTTTTAGTGATAAAATCATGCATTTTTTGAGAGAATTGTCTTCATTTAGAGAATAAATCACAATATCACAATCAGGCTTTTGAGTTTGTCCATCTACATTTATAAGCGAAATTTCTTTAAATGATGGAACTTGTGACAATTTGCTGGTGATAAAAATATCGTTTCGAATACTGCCGGTTTCTTTATTTTTTAGAAATATATAAATCAAGGCTTGTGAAAATGAGTTTCCTGCGATTGATTTCAATGCTTGTTTTTCGTCTTTAATTTCACCTCTCTTTTTACGTTCTTTCAAATAACCATCGACATAAGATTTTGCATCATTTAGTATATTAAACAATTCGTCAAATACCAATAAATGAGCAATTTCTTTAATATTATGTTTTTTTATAAAATTATCTATAAAAGAAATAGTCTTTTTCATATATGCTGTTTCCTTAATATCTTTTAAGGTTTTTTGTTCGTCTTTATTAAGCATAGCTTATACTCCTTATATTCTCTATAACCAAAATAAATAAGCCAGTCAAATAGTCAAGTGTTTTTTGTGAAATTTTTCACAATTTTTTTGCACAACTGCTATCATTCATCTCTCGTGAAGATAATTTCCGTTTCGCCTTCACGACCTTGTTTTAATATCATTGTGTTTTTAGATTTATCAAACTGAACAGCAATAAAAGCAACTGAAAAATCAAATTTGTCTTTTCCTGCTTGTTGCAAAGGAAGTTGAAATGGTATTCCAGAGCCTGTGATAAATAGTTGGTAATTTTCAATTGAAACAGTTATAGTCAGTCCGTATTCTTCGTTTAAATACACCCCTACATATTTTTCAAACTCTGATGCCAGTTGTTCAAAATCAGGAATATCGTAAGGAATATCAAAAACAGCACTTCGTAAGATATCATCTATATCGCTACTGCTAAAATTAATATCATTTGATGTCCAAGTAGTAGCAATATTTTTATCAGGAAAATAACAGAATGATGTGTAGAAACCGCCAATTGCACCATGATGCCCATGAAATAAATTGTCATTGAAATTCCCACGACCAAGACTCATTCCTTTCTCTCTCATTTCGTTTAGACTTTCATTGGATATCAACTTTCCATTAAATAGTGCATTCCCAAATATCGTCAAATCAATAGGGGTTGAGGTTATACTACCCGTTCCTATCAATATAGACATGTCTTCTTCTGATTTTGAAGGAATTCCAAACCAGTTAAATGAATCTGCTTCATTATCCAAAATGTTTATAATGTCGTTTCCAACATAAGTATTTTTCAATCCCAGAGGTTTGACTATTTTTTCATCAAGTATTTCTGCATAAGTTTTTTCATAAAGTCTCTGAAGAATAAAACCCAACAAGATATGGTTTGGGTTGCTATAATAAAATTTTGAGTCTGGTTCAAAATCACTTCCACGAACAGCTATCAAAGAAATCAGTTCTTGCTCTGTGTAATATCTCGAAACCCAATTTTCTTCTTCTGAGTGAAGATCAGGTATTCCACTTCTATGACGAAGTAAATTTTCGATAGTTATCATTTCTGCATTGATGATTTCAGGAAAAAAGTCTTCAATAGTTTGCTGTAGATTGAGTTTGTTTTCCTCAACTGCCTTTAATACCAACACCGCTGTGAAGGTTTTGGTAACAGAGCCTATTCTATATTTTGTGTCTATATTTACTTTTATATCTCTATCAAAATCAAGAAAGCCAACTGATTTTGTGTAGAGTAATTCACTATTATGTGATATAGCTATGCTTCCCATGAATCTGTTGTTTTCAAATAAAGTGTCAAAGTATGAGTCCAATTTGACTGTGTCTATCATTAACCAATCGGAGATGACAGGCTTCTTCGCTTCGCTTCGAGGTGGCACTACGGAGCTATTTTTTGATTGAAAAACAACACAACCAGTAAAGAAAAGAGAGATAATCATGATATTTATGATAAAAAAATAGCTTCTCTCCACTGTCCCCTTACCCAAGGGAGGACTAAAGGAGGAATCGATGTGGAGAGGGCTATTTAATGTGTCATAGTTTATTATTTTTTTCATTTTACCTCTTTATCTGTGAACATTATAGTGTTTACAGAGTTTTTTTGGATTTCACTGAGAGGTTTCAAGATTCCAGTTTCAAGGAGTTGTTTGAGTATCCGTAATACTCCAGTGCGACTTTGTAGGAGAAAATGTAAACCAGAGGCAACTTCCTGTATATGCTTTGGATAATGTTTTTCATAGATTTTGTTTATCTGAGCAGTAAGTTCGTGACATTTAATTTTTATGTTTTCGGGGACTTCTGGTAAAAGATTTACAAACTCCTCTCTTTGCATAGATATGACGACTATATTTACTATTTCATCTTTTCCAGAATTGACTAAGTATCCTTTTCTAAACATCCTTTCTTTTGAATGCCAATCGGAGATTTGCTCTACATTATTGATGAAGTCTTTATCGGTTGTAGACGAGATAAAATCGTATAAATACATATAATCTGTGTAAAGGTCGTCTGCGACATCGAAATCCCGGTTATCGTGACAGGTATTAAATTGCCAAGCATCTATTATCATGGTGCTATTTGCATTGTTATCATCGGAATCTTTTGAGCCTATTTGATGACGCATTTCGGTTGATCTATCTACATCTGATGTTTTCTCTTCGTAAAATCCACCGACTGCAAAGGCATAAGCTATGTTTTCACCGCCACCAACTCGTTTTACATAATTTTTTGATAAATCAATTCCTTTTTTATCAAATTTGAGCTTTACGCTACAGGCAAAGGAAGTTATCGCCCAATTCAGAAAATTTATGTCGTTTTCTGGAGTGTAGATATGCCCAGAGGTGATTGCTTCGTTCCTCGCAACTTTATTTACAGCCTCTAAAATCATCGGAATATAAGTTTCACAAACTTCTGCTACAAACTCTTTAAAAATCTGGTCAAATTGTTCTGTTATTTCTTTTGTGTGCATAAATATCACCATATTTGTTCGATATTTATTGCCTGGCATTTTTTCTATCAATCCATGTTCTTCTAACATCATAACCTCATCTTCCACAAACGAAGCAGGTGTGCAGATGGTTTCTGCTATTTCTGTGATAGTCTTTGCCTCTTGGTAAGCGGCACAAAGTATATTTTGCGATACAAGCCTTGATAAACAAAGCTTCAAAGCTTGGTCGTCAGCATTATTTACATCATGGATTCCCCAGAAACCATTCCTGATAAACCTGAACGGCTTATTTTCTGTTTTTACATGCTCTTGCATTTTAATTCTCTCCTTCAATCGATTTCTTGTGTTGAATAAATGCCATTTCACAGCACTGGCGCTGAGATGAAGTTTGCCAGCTATTTCAGAGACACTCATCTTTTGAAAATAATACATAATAATGACTTCTCTTTGCAGTTTGCTCAGATAAGAAATCTCTTTTCTGAGTAGATGAAAGGCTTCATCTGTGTCATTCGGGACGAATGACGATACTTGAGAAGAATAATCCTGATACATTTTCTGCTCTTTGACAGCCTCGTTGACATAGCGAGCATAAACATTGCGACAAATCCTATAGATATATCCATCAATGTTTTCCACATGCTCCTTTTTCAAAAGAGAAAAATAAACATCAATGACTATCCTTTGGGCAAGTTCCTCAGCTTTATCCACATTCTTTGTCTTACTCATGGCAAAACCAAAGATGTCCTCTTTGTAACTTATGATTATTTCTACAGCTTTTTCTTTTAGCATTTAAACTCCTTGCATTTTATTCTCTACTTGTATAATGAAGGTTTTGGGAAAATGGTTAGTAAATATTTTAAACTTTTTTTCTGCCAGAACATATTAAATCCATTTCACTATAAACTCAGCTAATAAACCCATCAAAACAATAACGCCTGCAAATATAAATGCTCCAAGAAAATAAGATATTATGGCTTTTGCATAGCTTAGCACATTTCTCTTATCAAAGAATTGCCCTATTGCCCAAACAAGATAAGTAAATGAGCCAAAAGCGAAGCCTTGTAACACATTCACAAGAGTAAACCTCTGAATAACTGTCGCCACCGAAAGCCCTAACACCATAATTCCACCGATATAACACAAGAGTATAAAAGTCTTTAAGAGTCCATAACCATATTTTCTGAAAACTATTTTTACTCCCAAAGTCATGAAAAATCCAGAGATTAATCCAGAAATAGCAAAATTGTCTTTCAACCAATTGATGATTGAACTTATAATTGTCCAACCTTTTATGTCCATATTGAAAAAAGGATTAACATAATAAGTGTGGTCTAAATTCTCTGTATGAAAAAAATAGTAAACGACAGCGAAGATTATACAGCAAATGACAAGGAACTTTACGGGACCAATATACTGAGTTCTCTCCACCCAAATATAGTGTTTCACAGCATCACCCGGCTTGGTGAGTAATCTTTTTATCGTATAAAAAAGTCCTCTATTTACGAAAAAAGCATCTCCAATATCATTTAAAATAAATCGCCAGTTTATTTTTTCAAGTAATCTTGGGCATCCGCAGTTAGAACAAAAATTCCCTTGAATCACCTCATTGCATTTTTTGCAATGATTATCCGCAGTGTCAATCGTCCCGATTGACAAATCATCTGTATCCGCTTTTGATTTCCCCATTTTTCTATGAAACTTTACTATCAGGATAATGATCACCATCAACGAAATCCCAAAAAGTAAACCTGAAAAACTAAATTCATATTGCATTGTTTTAATCTCCTTGCTTTTTTATATACAGTTGCTCTATTAGTATAATGAAGAGTTTTGGAAAATGGTTAGTAGATTTTTTGATATTTTTTTATTTTATGAATAAAATTATTGAGACCAGATTAATATAAAGCAAAATATAAAGGGTAATATGAAAGGTGTCTGGTATCAGTCTTTTGTCAGAGGGCTTGATAATGTGATGTGTTTTCTCAAAGCATTTATTGTAACTTTTGATTTTTCGTTCATTGGGGAAAAGCGTGTATTTGAAAGAGTTTACAGATAAAACCACTATTCCTAAAAAATACAAACTCAGTAAAATCCATTGTCCAATATCAGGCTTAAAATAAAAAATAATTACAGCGATACAATACGGAATCCAGAAAGCCAAATCGATAGGCTCTGTTTTAATACATGAGCCATCAACTAAGACAAAGTTCTTGAATTTAAACCCAGTTACATTCAAAGAGTAAAAGAGGAAAGTGAAAATGGTCAACCAGAGCATAACTTCACCTTACGAAATTATATACATGTTACGATACAATTTATCTTTTTCTACTCCTATAAGCATAAAATTTGCCTCGTTTATAGTTGCATCAAACAGCTCTTTTGAACCTTCAGAACGCAAGTCTTCCTCATATTGAAGAAGAGTAGTTTGAAATTTTCTCCAAAACTCTTTTTCACCTTCTGTTAGGTCAATAGCCTGATAGTTATACCCCAATTCTTTTATACACATTCCTACCTGAGTATATTCTGGTTCTTTCTTTTCCAGTTTAAAGAAAGGTAGTTCTGACCAAAAAATTACCAATTTACCACCATCGTCTAAAAGTGAGTATAAGTTCGCAATTGTAGATTTTAAACTCTCATAGTAGTTTCTGACAGATTCTTCAAAGTTTTCTGGTTCGATATTAGAAACAAAGTATAGAGTATCAATCGCCAATATCATGGAGAATTTTTGGTTTAGTTTAGCGATATCCTTAAAATCAAGAAGTTTTACACATAGTTTATCATTACCTTGAAATTGATTTTTAGCGTATTCCATTGCTTCTTCATCAATGTCAATACAAGTGAAATGAGCAGATGTTTGTTCGCTCATGTAATTTGCGATATGACATGCCCCTGAACCTATATCAAGAATGTTCTGTGGATTTTCCGATTTGATTTTGGTGAGTAATAAATCCATTTCCGCTTTGGTAAACATACCATGTTGCTTTAAATCAATCCCAAAAACGATTTTATTTACTTTTCCCATTGTGGGACTTTCATAATATTTCATTAGTTATTCTCCTTATGTTTTACAAAATACATATACCTATATTTATTTAATGATGAATTTAGGAAAATGGTTAGTAGATTTTTTTCTTTCATGAATAAAACCATAGTCAAAGTATAAGTATAGTATTTCCATTAGGATCTTTCACATAAAGTTCTTTTCCACCCCATACAGCAGTTTTAGGAGGGGATTTAGCTAAACCTGTCAATCAAAATGCTATTATTCAATATGTAACACTATAAGTTTTATTTTCCTATACAGTTTCTAATCTTTGTAAATATCAATGATATTTCTTTTTTGGGAATGGTAATTGACGAAACACCTAAATTTTTAATATAGTTATCGTTTTCATTTGTTAGTTCTACTATTCTAGCCCCATCCAACTTGGTTTTAATATGTCCTACATAAAAACTTGTATTTTTTGTATGATGCACTATTGCATATTTTGCATATCGGCACATTCTATTAATTTTATCCGTTGCAGTTAAACCTGCAAATTCCACATCATCTATGCTATATATGTTAAAATTCAATTTTTCTTTAAGAAATGTTCTTAATTCGAGACCTTTTGATTTTGTTCCATCCCAAATAAAAATAACATACTCCTCTTTTTTGCTAACATTTGCTGTTAGGTGTAACTTCTCTGCAACACATAAACTACCATATATGTTAAAATGTGTAAAATCTTTAAATTTCTCATTTGCATCATTAATGGCTATATTGACAAGGAAATCTCCATATGTTTTATTTAAGAACTTTCTGTATGTTTGTTGATCTTTCAAAGAAAATGTAATAATATTATATATTAATGCACCATTTTCCATTTTTTTTACGCATGATAATGCCTCAGAGATACCTTCAGAATTAATATTTAAATTTTCATAGATTAATAATCTCCTACATAATAATAATTGAGTTAATGCCTGAAGATTCTGCTGAAGTTTAAGAAAAATAAAACCTTCTAACATCATTGGAACTATAATTGACTTTGCTATACTAACAAACTTTACATCATTTTCAACTGATAATCCGTCATTAATATAGTTTCCAAAACTGACAAGATTGTATTCATGAATTTTGAATATATCGAAACTACCAGATAATAATTGGTTTAAATTTTTGAAGATATAATTATTTGCCATTTGAGAAGAATGTGCAACCTGACTTCTTTCTTGATGTTCTGAATACCATTTAATACTCTCACATGTTTTATTTTCGAAAAAACTTAAAAAACCAAGTCGCCAAAAAATACTCTGATTCAAAGAATAATTGTCTTTGTTAAAGAGGTTTGGGTTGTCTGCAAGATACTTTAGCTCATGATAAGCATCGGCGAAATTCCCCATTTGAGAATAAATTTTACCAAGAATAAGTCTTGATTCGTATCTGATAAAAGCATTATCTATATTTTTTAGTTTTTCGAAAATTAATTGAGCATCGTTTAATTTCCCAAATTTTTGATATAATGTCCCCATGACTAGATCTGGAATGTATTTCACTGAATTAATTTCAGATTTGGGAATAGTGCTATAACATATATTTTCAATTTCTTTTACACACAATTCCCATCCTTTCAATTCCAAAATCGATAAAGCTTGACACCAAATATCATTAAAAAAAGTTTCCGTATTCATCATTCAACTACGTGGTCCACTACTTTATCACGACTTATGATATCATAACTAGTTGGAGAAAATTCGATTGCATACCCCTCTTCGATAGTTTTATAAGCATGTGCCCAACCAGGTTTGATGAAAACAAGAGAACCTTCTGTTATGAGGACTTCTTCAATCTCTTCCTCAGGTCTTCCTCCTCTTCTTATAAACAATTTTACAGTTCCTTTTATAAGGTATAAATATTCCTGTTTTTCTTCATGGTAATGATTTGCCCGTGGTATTTTATTAACAGGAAATGTAACATATGCAAGATGATTTATAAAGTCACTGCATAGAATCCAAGATTTGTTTTGTTTAAGTAAAAAAAATGTTATAAATTAAAAATAATACTTGACAGCATCAAATGCTAACTTATTTTGATCCTAAATATTACAAAGATTTAACAGGAGTTTTTTATGGAAAAGTTCAATAATTCATTTGCTGATTTTGAGATTAGTAAATCTATCGAAGCAAGATATTCAAAACACCCACTTTACAAAATAGAAAGATTAGTGGATTGGGAAATGATAGCAAGCATATTACAAAAAGCGGATTTCCGATACGAAGGTCGTGTAGGTGGGGAGTGTTATAGTCCGCTATTTATGTTTATGATACTGTTTATCCAGCGGTTATGTGGATTCTCTGATGAGCAGATGGAAGACCAAATATATGCAAATTTGTTTTATAAAGCTTTTTGTAGAATCAGCCTTGATTCCAAAATTCCTGATAGCACCACTATAGGTCGCTGGCGCAA
>WRLO01000099.1 GCA_009777575.1 Candidatus Cloacimonadota bacterium | reverse complement strand
TTCGAGTGATGAAGTATTAATCGCCTCAGATTTTACTTGACTAATTTGATGATATTTTAATAATGACATTGAAGTCTCCTTTTTAATTATTCTGTATCTTTCAATACTACAATAATATAAGGAGGCTTTTTGTCAAGAACTATTTTTAGATAATTATATATTTTTTAACATGTTAGCACACTCGGAAATATCAGTGAATAAATTTAAAAATTTCAATGCGTATTCTTCCCGTGCCACTCCCGAAAAAGAGATAAAAATGTTCATATTGCCCTCATTCATTTTATTATGCTTTTTTCCATAGTTAATTTATAGTTATCCTTTATTCACGAAGAATTCGAATCCTATTTCTTGGATGCATCGTTGTCAGTGTTTTTCTTTGGATATGCGTTGTCGATGCTGTATAGATTAGTATAGTTGTTATGGAAGCATGTCCGAGAAATGATTTTATATAGGTTATATCCACACCTTTTTCAAGCAAGAGAGTGTAGAATGTATGCCTGATCATATACGGTATCATAAGTTTGTTCAAACTTTCATTCCAATATCCTCTATGAAAAGCTGACTGATTGAGGTGCTATCTTCTATCAACTTGATATAATAAATAAACTAAACAAATAGATCATGTAAAAATCTTGTTCTATGTGTATTACTGAATATTTATGGATGGCACGAAAGGAATATCTGATATAGTAACTTCGACGTCCTTTAACCAGTATTTGCTTTGGCAAAAGCGATTCACTATTTCCTTAGTTCTGCTTTGTTGACTCATGGGAGCGATTTTTATACTACGAATTGGTAAATGACCACTACAAAATATCTTTATTTTAGAGTTATTTAATGTCATTTCATTTTTTTCTTTGATATAATTTCGAACATTAAAATATAAATCACTCTGATTCGCACAAGTAGGAATAATTATGTGTCCATCATGAGTCCTCGAATCAACAATACTTTTAATATTATTGGAAGAACAATCTATAAAATTATCATGAGTCTCATCAATACAGCCAGATTTTATCACTATGTAAGGTAGCCTTGTGCCATTAAATAATTTTCTAAAACGAATGCAGTTGGACAATTCATTATTTGTATTTGACATCTTTAATCTAAATTCCTGTTCTTCAGCGAAAGCACTATTTTTTATGTATGGGACGAAATCATAAATATTTATATCCTGACTATATTTACTAGACTGTTTACATATTAATTCATCAATTTTAGCAATAATAGCTTTGGCTTCGCGTTCATTATCTGCATATAAAACTGGTAGCGGTATAGCTATAACATCTTTATGTTTTTTTGTTATATCCGAATCTGAATGAAGTACACTGTACTCAGCAATATGGAACATGTCAAATCCTATTGATGCACCTCCATTTTGACAATAACCACGCCATTGACTTAAGCGGTCTTTTTCTTTTGTAAGACAAAAAATAAAATTGTCGCCAATGTAATTATGTTCGTACAACCAGTTCTTTCCAAGAATTGTCTCATCCGATTCATCATTTGAGAAACGCAAGCCAGAGAGCCAAATAGAATCGCTTTCAAGCATATCAAAAAGAGTTGGCAAATTTGTATAATGAAATAATTCTTCTATAGAGTAATCATAAAGTATGGGTAATGTTAAACCATGTTGAATATTGCCTATCTTGTTTTGTTGCAGAAGATTACAATAGTTTTCTTGTAAAATATCCCATAGCAATTTAGCTTTATCATTCATTTTGACCTCCTACATTTTTAGGGAACAAAAAATTTATGAATTCATTCAATTCTTTACTATTATCATATTTTGGAGTAATTAAATTTTTTGTTGAGAAAATTGTCGGTTCACAGGGTGATTCTTCATGAAAATATTTATATCTATCCTTCCATTTCTCTACAGCATAGTTCTCTGTAGGATATGTATATAGAAAAACTCTGTAGTCCAATCTTTCATCATATTTTTTCTTAGTTAAATGATGAAAAAGTTTCATAGTCAAAGTTTCTTTTTCAAGATGCTTATCAGGTTGAAAGAGACATATATCAATTGCTATAAACGAAATCCCTTCAAGAGATTTCTCAATTCTCTCAATAATAATATCGTGGGCTGTTTCCTTCAGTAAGCTTGGGTCAATATCTGTAGGGGTCAAATGTTCATATTTTTTAGAAACAGCAAATGGAGTGAGACCAGTTTTATAAGTCTTTTTATTGCAAAATAAACCAAATTGGTCAGAAATTAAATTCTTTAAATTTTCGATTTCCATTTGAGTTACTTCAATACCAGGAGAAGTAGCCCGATAATTATCGCCGAAAAACACAATTTTGCTTTTACACTCATTTTCCCATAGATAATGAAAAACTATTGGCAATAATAGTTCTATATTTGAAATATCGTCATCAATCCAAACTAAGTTTTTCATTGATAGTCCTCCTTTTTAAAGATAGGTAATTTTGAGACAAACCATACAGATTCATCATTCAATTTATACTCCCAATGGTTTTGTAAATTAACTTGCCATTCATTAGGTAATTCCTTAAACAATATATATTCGAAATCAGGTTCTTCTCCAGCATTATTTTTGATATAATTGTAGATAGTAAACAAACTCATATGACCATCGAAGGAATCAAAAGGATTAGCAAGTTGAATTTTTATCATTTTATTTAGAGTGTTGGCATTATTTAGGATACGATTTGAAATTGTATTTATGGGATTAATTATAATAAGATAATTATTTTGTCTTTGTAATAAAAGTTTACATCGTAAACGATCATAGTTAATGGAATAATCATTTTCCTTATTATTCACAAATAATTCCTCGTATCCTTTCTTATATTCTTTTAAATTTTCAATTCTATACAGAAAATCTGCACCTTGATGCCAATACTTAGCACAAGATAAAAAAATGTCAAATATTACACATTTTAAAAGCTCCTTATTGAAATATCCTTTTGAATTTTTACAATGTGGAGTAACCAATTTTCCGTCTTTCTCAATTACATTGAAAATTTCTATAATCTCCCTACATAGCTTCATTCTTTTATCAGTTTCATCTAATATGTCACCCATAAGTGACCGAGCGGGTTGTGAGAAAATATTTTGTACGTTATTATCTTCATTTATATAAAGTTTCGGAGATTGTTTTTCCACAGCATTCTGTTTACTATTATCATTTTCCGTTTCGGTTCCATTTTGATCAAAAAGTAATAAAGTCCGATTAAACAATTTTGCAATTTTCATATTAGTATAATTTCTAAAAAGAAGCCATTCATAGTCGTCTTTATCAATATTCCCTTTGTCAATATTCCAGAGTATCGTTGGTAGTTGATCATCTGATGTCGATGTATGACTGACAGTTTTTTCATGCATAAATATTGCATTAACCAATGTTTTGTGAGCATCTTGTTGCATTAAATCACTATTGAAGTCTTTTTCAAGTATACTCATAATGCTATTTCGAAATATTAATATATCACGCATGACTAAAAGTGGAATTACTTTCTCTTTACCTTTTGCATCAGACTGAAATTTAAAACTAACATATAAGTATACACCAGCAATAGGTTGCGCGTCACGACCAAGATGAACACATTCTCGAATAGGTATATTGTCAAAACGAATAATAAAAAATGGTTGAAAAAAAGAATCTTTGTCAGTAACATAGTCGATATTATCGTCATTTATATTCAGCTCAGCATCTGGACACATTAAAAAATACCCATCTTCTTTCAACCTAGAATCGTTATAATCTTCTTTCATGCCATTTTTATCGCATGTACACAATGCTTGTAATATTCTTTGCTTTATTATATATTTTGTGGATGATAACTGATATAAATCGTGAGATTGTGGAATATAGGATTCAATAAATTTAAGATTATCCATTTTTTGAGGAATTATGTTAACATCTTGGGTTAAAAGAGCTATACATAAATTATTTTCAACGATATCATACTTTTCTGTAATCATTTTATGAATATAATTTATAAATAATTTATATTTGTCCTTTACAGTTTGTATTTCTTTACCTTCCCTAGTAAAAAAATTAAATAATTCTTGTTCTGATTTCAAAATATAACTTTTAGATTGTATATTTCCCCACTTTATATTTAAATTACGCATTTTTGCAACGTTTTGTAAAAAATAATTATAATTGGAGTTATTAGCGGTATCATCCTTTGTTTTTTCTAATCCATCAAATAAAAGACGAGAGTTTTGTAAGAATATTTCTAAACAAAATTCTTTAAAATATGTATTTGCTTTTTTATCTGTTCCAAGTAAAGAAATCAGTGATTCATATAACGGGAGTGTAATCCCCTGTTTCACTAGTAATGTGTCATCATTGTATTCTGTTCCTGATATCAATAAATGTTCCAACCATAAAGCACGTACTTCATCACCACCACTATCAATTACTTTGTGTATATAGAAAGCATATTTTTTCCAGAAGCAACGAACTAAACTACCTGCACAAGGATAAACATTGTCTTTTGTATCTTCAATATAACAGCAATTGGACAATGTGTGCTTTTTATTACGATATTCGCAATGGATATCGCTTGTATACTCAACATATTTTTCTGTAAACTTATATACATTGATTATCGTTTCTTTTCTAAGTAAATAAGTGCTATTGACATCAGATAAAGCATCAAACAAACAATCTTTTACAAAATAAAAGGATTGCATATCTGAAATAAAAATTATGCTAAAAACTAAAACCAGATCATCATCTGTTTTTTGGGAAAACATAAATTCACAAAAATTAATCAATAACTGTAAAACAAATTTTTTATTATCGTAATTATACGAAAAAAAAGGACGTGATAACATTTTAATTATTTGTTCAATTATTTTTATCTTAGAAAGATTTTCATCAAATTCAATTGCTAAGACACGTAACGCTTCTTCGAGAACCTCTTTCTCATCGCTATATAATAGTTTTTCACTATACTTTTGCAAGACAATAAATTCAAATAATTCTTTCATGCCTTCACGTGCTATACTTCTTCTTTTATTAATGCTTTCTAAGGTATGGCAAAGTAATAATCTTACATATGCTTTAGTACCACCATATTTGTATAAAATTTTCATGCTAAATGACAATGTTCTATGGTCATATGATTTTTTTGCCCAATAATTCGCAAAGCTACGTGTACTGCTACGCAAAAATAGATATTTTGCTTCATCTTCGAGCTTGCAACCGACACATGAGTCTCCTTGCTTACGTATGTTTGAAATGTTTATTATGCAAAACGACAGATAGTTATTTTCTGGCATTATTGTATATGCTTGAAGGCTTGATAAAGACAGCCGGTTAACAAGTATAAAACATTTAGCAAAAACTGAAAAATATTTTTCATTCCTATATTTTTGAGGTATTAGTGATTGCATTAAACTTCTTGCTCTATAATAATTTCCCCCTGAAATTATGCTATCATCCACAAAATAAAAACGCACAGGTCCACCACTAAGTAGAGTGCTATTTAATACTGTGGTTTGTTTTTTTTCTGACATTTCTTCATAATCATTGAGTAAACGTTCAATTGTTTGTCTTATTGCATCATGTTCACAAATAAAATTAGAACGAAATTGTTTGTCAAGATTCACAGATATTATTTCTGCTAATCCTTTAAAGTAATACGCATTTACATATTGAGAAAAACCTACGTTTGTATTATGTTCTGGTGAAAAAATTACATTTAACACTGGCGAAGTATAGATATCATTTTCCATTTCAATTTTATCTGCTTTATCCCGCTCATGCTCTAACCATTTTTTAATTTCCACTTTAACCGTTTTTTTTGCAATATATTTCTGAGTATCTATATAAAACTGGTTATGATTTTTACCACGAATAAAATGACCATAATACACACAATCCTGTAATTGAAACAAACGATAATTGTTACCAATATGATTGTTTTCAGAATATTCTTTTGCTTTTTGGCGTAATTGTAAAGTTGGTACTGTTGAAGTTGGATCAGTTTCGATCAATGGTAGTTCGTTGCGAACATCTTTTGGGAAACAGTTAACACATTCAATTGGGGAAAGCCACTTTGCTCTTTTTGACATAATAAATGAAATGATTGGGTTATCATATAAATCTTTCATTTTGTCCGTGTTCACTTCAATCAAACGGTCTTTTGAGTTAATTGATACCCATAAGTCATTCTCTATTTTTTTCCCTTCATCATTATTACTCCTCACTAGTACAACATTATAGTTTTTGTATAGTTCTGATTTTTCATTTTTTTTATCTTTGATATATTTATTCCTCATTTTATCAAAAGTTGTCATTGTTGAACCAATTGGAACTATCTGAACTATAGCAGTTGTTTTTTCAGTGTCTCCCTCAAAGGTACTATAAATTTGAATGTTGTTATTTGAAATTGAGTTTTTTTCATGCTTCTCTGACTTAAAAGTAAATAATTCTGATTGCAAATTATACTGATAAATCGCATAATGCACTTCTCGGTTGTTTAATCCACATTTTTCAAAATACTTCTGTAATATTGCTTGCAAAGAAACTAGTATTGCCTGCGAATACGATGCATATCCATAAAAAATAATGGTCTTATCACAAGATAAATTAAGTAGGTCATTTAAAATATTTCGTAGTATATAGAATGAAACCCTGTTAGCAACTGAAGTTCTATAAAATAAAAATGACATTTCATAGAACAAATCTGCATGAACCTTGTTGCCAAGACGCATATGAACGTCAGTTAATTTGAAGCTACTTTCATTTTTACTTTCATTAATTATTGGGAATTCAATAATATTTTCTAATCGTTGAAAATATGGTGGAATATCCGTAGTTGCTTGTTCAAAAATCATGAAAGGGCATACTAATTGAGATTCTATGTTTTTTTGAAGTTTCTCTTTGAAAGGTAACAATATAGAGGATGCATCAATATAATGAGCAAAATCGATACTATTTTCTCCATGTTCTAAAGACATTATATACGCATTTTGCATTACATGACCTACATAACCACCTACAGCTAATAAACTTGAAAGGTTATAGGTTGGAACGTGCTTTTGCTTTCCGCATGAGAAGAAAACTTGTAAATAATTAGAAAACTGCATTAAAGACAAAGATACTCCAACTTTTTGAAATACTTCGATAAAATGATGAGGAAGGTTTTCAAAATAAACTCATAACGGCTTTTGTATATTCATTTCCAAAGATTTATATCTTGATGCAGCTGCAAAGAAACCTTTAATAAAAACTTCACAATTATCTTTATTCTTATTAAGGTAATTTACAAAGTGTTTTTTCTTGCTTACATCACAAAAGTGAACTTTTTGGTCATTTGTTGTAGAAATATCAAACAATTTGTCCCATATTTTTTTCCATCCTTCTTGTGCGTTGAGCTTACTCCTAGCATTAGTAATATCAAGAATATAAGAAGAATTGCTTGCATCATCTAACACTATCATTTTTTCCCAAACTTCATTTGAAATCTTGTGTTCCAAATAGTTTGCAAAAGCAGTATAATCTTCACAAAAGGAACCGTTATTAGCTAATTGTACAAGATTTATAGGTATCATATTTTTTAAAGGTTTTATAGGGACAGAAAAATAAACCTGAGTTCCAGGTATAATATATTTTGGAATGATAATCGAATGGTCTCGACGAGTGTTATCCTTAAAATAATTTGTAAATATATGCTTTTTGTCAATAATTAACTTTGTGTCACTTAGTATAGACACAATACCTTCACATTTCATCAATATATTTTTAAGTATTGTCAATCCGATATGTGCTGAAGAATCTACTTTTCTATAATCAAACCAGGCTGATATGACCTTATCTTCTTCTAAATCAAATTCACTTAGCAGATGTTTAACAGATATATTATTTTCATTGATTTCATGAAACTGGAATATATCGTATGTATTCTCAATTTTAAGAGTATCGACAAAAGTTTGAATAATATTTTTATGTGTATTTATATCTGTGACTCTTACACATAATTGATACTTTGTCTCGTCTAGTTGATTGTTAATTCTTTGTTTGTAGAAAGACATAAAACAAGAACGATATTGAGAGTGCTGAAGGGAATTTTGAACTAACTGGCGAATACCATCACCAATCTCACATGCAAGCTTTATTGTGTTATTGATAATATCACTTACATTATCTTTATTTTCTTTTTCATAATATAGAAGATATCCGAACAAAGCATAAGTAATCCTGTCACAATTTTCAATACAATTAATTATTTCTTCTTGGTAAGTTAAAATGTTTTCACGCCCTAGTTTATGAATTTCTTCATCTGATATTTCTGAACATTCACATGATTCAGATATAGAAGCAAAAAAAGTAAGAATCCTTGTTCTTGTTTCATCTAGTATTAAATCAGCGATTGCTATGTGAGGATTGTCATTTCCTGCTTGATTAAAAGGTCGGGAATCATTCACACTGATTTTATATTCAAATCCTTTTTTAATAGTTTCTCTGACATCGTTGATTTCAGTTTGAAATATCTTACCATAGTTGTCATTAGATTCTATTTCTCCTAAATACAATAGTGGAAAAAAATCATTATTTTTGACTCTTTTTCTAAAATTAAGGGCTTCTATTTTATTTAATGGCGAATATCCAAATATTACTCCATTGTGCATTTTGGTAAACAATCTCAAGTATTGTGAAGCAATAGCATAAAGTGATGTATCATGATTCTTATTTTTACCTACAAATTGTCCCGAAGACACTGTGTAGGGAAGCAAAACGACACTTAAGCGATCTTGTAATTTATTTACTTCAAACTCATCTACAATAACTCCTTTGTTTTTATTGAAACATGTAATATATACTTGTTGAAGAAACATTGCCAAAAAATGTAAATTATCTAAATCTTTGTATGCACCCACGTTTAGATCATAAATAAATTTTACACGAAGGTGGAATAAAGGAGGTCTGATTCTATATTTTTCGTCACTCAGATAATTTACTGCATCTTGCAAGAATCTTAATTCTTCTGTTTCTGATATAGGAACACGTGCATATTCATTTGGTTTGATTTCTTGTTCCATTTTATCATTCGATCCAAGTCTACGTTCATTAATTTTAAGAGTAAAATATCCCTCTGATTCAACTTTTTTTACTTGAGTATAAAACTCTTTAATATCCTTATCTTTGTTGAGAATATTTGTTTCGAAATATGATATTGCACCTAAACATCGTGCGTATGAATCTTGTTTGTTCGTCACTTCAAAAACAAGGACAAGTTCTCTATTAATTTTTTCTTTAGTTATCATTCTAACACCTACTTTGATTTTTTATGTTACTTACTATACACATCGAATTTTTGTGTGAACTTTTCAAACTTAGTTTTTTACCAAACTATCCTCTTTGTACTTATTAAACATACCCATCACTTCATCAATATCATTTTCTTTTATTTCGCAAAAAGACCTTCTCAATAAAACGATTTAAACACTTCAAAATTCTCAAAAATAAACTAACCACACTATGTGCAAAATTAATTTCCACCTCATGTTTCACACTTATCTCCTATATTTTTTCTAAAGTTATAAATAAATTATTTTATCACCACCATCCGATTGGTTCCCACTATTTCTCCATCTACTATGGCTCGATAGAAATAAATACCAGAGCCTACTAATCCCTTGTTATCATCTCTCATATCCCAAATCACACTATAATTTCGAGAGTTTATCAAATCAAGATTTTCTTGTGCTAAACCTGCTAACACGGCGAGGTCATAAAAACTCATTCCTGTTCTGAGGGTTCGGATTTTTTGTCCTCTGATATTATATATTTCAATTACTGGTTCTGAAGCCGCTTTAGTTTGTGTATTAAAGGATATTAAAGTGTTTGAACTTCTACTGATATTTACAGGGTTTGGGTAGCTTTGAAGATTCACACCCGTAAAAGGCAAAACAGTTTCATCATCTTCGCTGACAGTAGAATCAATAAAATCTTGTTTTGTGATGGTATCCTCACCGTTATTTATGATTAGCGTTACTGTATAAATGCCCGAAGTGAGATAGGTAAAAATTGGATTTTGCTCTGTAGAATCAACAGTTCCATCATTATTGAAATCCCATTTCCATGCAAAAGCACCAGTGGAAAGGCAAGTAAATTGAACTTCCAAGGGTGCGGTGCCTGTAGTAGGTTCTGCTTTGAAATCTGCTTTTGCCGCTTGTGTTACAATTATAAAATCAGGTTTAGTATTACTACTTTCACCATCGTTGATAGTCAAAGTTATTGTATATTCACCTTCTTCCTCAAAGATGAAAACTGGGTTTTGCTCTGTTGAATCAATATTTTTTACATGACTAATTCTATTATTGTTAATTCTTTTAGTTGGTGTTTGAGAAGATGATGCTGGTGTAATTCCAAAATCCCATGCCCAAGAGACTGCGCCTATAGACAAGTCTATAAACTGAACCGCAAGAGGTGCTGTTCCTATTAAAGGATCTGCTGTGAAATCTACATTTACAATATCGCTAACAATAATAAAATTTGGCATAGTAATACTCGCTTCTCCATTATTGATAGTTAGCGTAACTGTATAGTTTCCATTTTCTTCGTAAATAAATACAGGGTGTTGTTCTGAACTATCAACATTTCCATCAGAGTTAAAATCCCACGCCCAAGCAAAAACATTACCACCTGAAGACAAATCTGTAAATTGAACTTCTAAAGGTGCGGTTCCTGTTCTTGGTTCAGCACTAAACCTTGCTGTAAGTCCTTGAAACTCAAAAGCACCCATATCTATACTATTACCTGATATTCTATAGTTTCCTGCCAAATCTATTCCTAATGGCATCATATCTGAAACATCAATCCCAGCGTCAATTGCAGGTGAACTATCGTGTAGATAATAGTATTCCCACATAGACTCATCTATGTTGTCATCAAACTGCCCCATGAAATTTGGGTCTGAAAATATCACGTTGTTTGGAATAATTTGAGAACCTGTATTAACAAGAATTTTGTTATTAAATATCAAAGAATTGTTGACATTAGTAGTATTGTTCCCCA
>WRLO01000098.1 GCA_009777575.1 Candidatus Cloacimonadota bacterium | reverse complement strand
TTTTTCATTAAATGACGAATTACTTTTGAAAGACAAATCAAGAAAAACAAATAACATGTCAAAAAATGACCATAATAACAAACAACAAATAACTATAGACACGTATTTAGAGAGTTTGCAATAATATGAAAGATTTTATAAAAGTCATTCTGATTAAACATTTTGAAAAACAATCTGATATTGATATAAACGCAATATTTAATAATAGTCCCTTACTTCAGTATTTAGATTTAAAAATGGGTGCAATATTAGGCAATAGTAAAACACGAAGAAGCCTCGCTAATATTTATGCCATTTACTCGATACTTCATTTCTATCGTAATGATTTTTTCAATAAACCCAAAGAATACATTGATTTTACTGGTTATGAATATACAAAATTATTTATTTTTTATAGAAGTTTATATGGAGGAAAAAAACTACAGAATCATGCACTTAATTCAAGAGTGAACGGAGAATTTAAAAATAAAATTGTTAATGAAACTAACAATGATTTAATTATTATCAATGATGGTAAATACTTGTTACACATAGATTATTTATACGTGTTTGGTATAGATATATCAAAATTAGCAATAAGCATTATAAAAGAATATATTCATCTTTTAAAATTAAAAGATAATAAACTAATTGAAGACATAGAGTGCCTGATAAATATGGATACTACAGAACAAAAAAAACTTAAAATTGCTGAAATTCTTGAAGAAAAAGTAGAAGCCCGCATTTTTGAGATTATATCTTTTTCAATACTTAAAAATCACTACAAAACTATAAAAATATTTATTGGGTATTCTATTGATAGTCTTAATGAAGAATTTTTAACGTTATATAAAACAGGCAGAACAAATGCAAATGATGGCGGGATAGATTTTGTAATGAAGCCTTTAGGACGTTTTTTTCAAGTTTCTGAAGTAAATGATTATGATAAATATTTATTAGATATTGATAAAGTTCTTCATTTTCCAATAACTTTTGTAATCAAAACACGACAAAAGAAAGAAGCCATTTTTAATGATCTTACAAAGTTCATAAAAAAAAAATCAAGTGGCATGAAAATTATTAAGGATAGATACGAAAAAGCTATAGAAGAAATCATTACAATAAATGAACTTAAAGAGTGGTTGTTTGACCTAAACAATGAATCTATAAATGAATTACTATGTGATATTGATCTTTATTACAGATTAGAATTTAATCTATTAGACGATTCTGTTTAGCTTCTTAAATAAACATGCTATTTTGAGCTTTTTTAAGCAGTGATTTAGTTGTAATAAGATTTAGAAAACATCGAGAATGAATAAATTGAAATAAGTATATTTATCACGATTTATCTACATTTGATTTGATAATCTGCATTCCCGCAAAAATACTCAGTTTAAAGAAAAAAATAAAAAAAACTTGACCTTTTAATATATTTAAAAAAAAATGGCATTCGTTTGTTTGTATGAAAAAATATAAGGGGTGCAAATAATATGCAAAATATAAATAATACCCGAACTATAGATGATCTACTGAAATCAATCTCAGAAAAAATGGACAAAATATCTGCAAGGCAAGAGGAATATGAAAAACAACAGTCTATATTTGCTGAAGATATTAAAAACCTGCAATCAGATTTTAATAAAATAAATTCCCCAATTAATTTATCAGAAAAAAAAATTAGAACAGAATACAAAACACAAAAAGAAATTGATCTTGCCGAAATCAAAAAACGACAGTCTAATTCTAAATACGAAGAACTTCAGAGAACACTTGAAGATTTACGCAGAAGTTTCTACAACTCAGAAATTGAAGAATATTTTTTTACTTTATGGGAAGATGGAATAACAAATTTCTTCGGAGAAGAGTTCGATAGAATAATGGATTACTTTACAATTATAGATGAAAGTGGACAACTAACCAGATATGGTATTTTGCTTGAAAATAGCAATACTGTTGCGATAATAGAGGATTTGTATAGTCCAAGCGAAAAAGATATACCATCAATACTAAATAAAATACAAATTTTCCGCACTAATCAAACTTGGTTTAGTAACCATAAATTATATATTGGGTTGGCATCAGATAATTTTTGTCCTAAGATAGAAGATAAATGCAAAGAACATGGCTTCGCTATCATAAAAAAAGTTGAAGACACTTACGTTATCTATGATGATTTTATTAAGGCATATTAATTTCAAATACCCTTTCTTTCGTTCAAAATGCTGAGTGTAAAGTCAAGATTAACCACATCAAATGTGATTTTCTTCATTTGAAAATCCTCCAGTTTTCTTTTATTTTAGCTTTTGCTAATTTCTTTTTCATTCTTACCTATAACTTGATTTTTTTGCACTCAAATTAGTGTTGAAGATAAACAATAACCGTGTATAGATACACATTTAGTGCGTCATGGACACGGATATTGTTTATCATCATTGCGGAACGCATTAATGCGTTCCCTACGGATTTGGTGCATATTTTTTTTCATTTGTCGTTACATAACATAAAGCTGGCACGACATACAGTGTCAAGAGGGTTGACATCAACAATCCACCGATACTTACGATACCCATAGACATTCTTGATTCAGCGGATGACGAGCCGATACCAAGTGCCATTGGCAACATAGCAAGGATGATAGCAATATTTGTCATCAGGATTGCTTTCAGTTTTACAGAGCAAGCCATCATCAAAGCGGATTTCATTGATTCACCATCTTCTCGAACTTTCATGTTTGCAAAGTCCAAAATCAAGATAGCGTTATTTACCACGATACCAATGAGCATAATGATAGCCATCATAGCCATGATATTCATAGTCAAACCTGTGATAAATTGAATAAATATCACTCCTATCAAAGCCATTGGAACAGTTGACATTATCAACAATGGTTGTTTAAAGCTTTCGAGAATAGCGGTTAGCAACATATATAGTAACAAAATCGCCAAAATAAACGCCTTACCCATTTCCGCAACAGCATCGTTCATCATTTCTGCACTGCCACCCCAGCGTATTCTGTACCCGTCTGGTAATTCCATATCAGCCAATCTTCTATCTATTTCATTTGTAATATCTCCTAATGGGAAACCTGTGGCTGGAGCACCTGTTATATTGATAACCTTTGATTTATCACGTCGAGTGATTTGATTTACTCCCTCTGTGAAATTTATGTCCACAAGCTGTGATAATTGAAATCTGCCTCTCGGAGTCATTATCGATAAATTCCTGAACCTTTCAGGCGTAGCATAAGCAGACTCATCCATAGTAACTCTGATATCCAGTTCTTCAGCCCCATCTCTAAATTGAGAAGCGATTAAACCCTCGACAGCTGCTCTTGCACCAATACTAATGTCCATCACATTTACACCTGTCAGTGCAAGTTGGTCTCTTTTGGGTTCGATAACAAGCTCTGGTCTGCCCGGTCTTGTGCTGGTATCAAGATTGATAAGTCCGGGTATGTCTCTAATTCTATCTACTATTTCTTCTGAGAGTTCTATCAGCTTATCATCTTGTAAACCGATTACAAGAAGTGATATAGGGTCACGCCCTCCTCCACCTCCACTAGATTCTGCCGCTATACGAATTTTTGCGTTAGAAACATTTGCTAAGTCTCTGATCATTCTATCAAGGACTTGGTGTGTGCTGTATTCTCTTTCAGAATAATCAACAAGTTCAACATTTGCCATTGCATAATGCATTCCAATGTTTGTTCCACCCATTTTACCGAGTGTAGTAAGAATTGTATTAACCTCTGGGTATTGTGATACAATGCCTTCAATCTCAAGCATTTTTAAAGCAGTTTCATCAACATGAGAGCCGATAGGTAGTTCTACTCTAATACTTATAGTGCCTTCGTCTGATTGTGGCATAAACTCAAATCCTATGCGACTAAAAAGTGAAAGACTGCCGATGAAAAGCAAAATTGTTGCACCAATCACCAAAAGGCTTTTACCTTTAGTTTTCATTACAAAACCCAGCGTTACTAAATAAATCTTTTCAAACCATTTCACTATTTTATCAACTAATAATGAAATCTTTGTTGGTTTTGCTTTTTCAGGTAAAACTATTGACGCCAGCATTGGTGTTAATGTAAAAGCAATGAGCAATGAAAATATAGTGGCAAAGGCTACTGTTAAACCAAATTCAACAAAAAACTGCCCCATTAAACCACCCATTGTGCCAATGGGAACGAAAACTACAAGATTTGTGAGTGTAGAAGCCAGTACTGCTACTGCAATTTCAGATGTTCCTTTTTCAGCAGATTCTGCTTTCCCATAACCCATATCTTTGTATCTGAAAATGTTTTCCAGAACAACAATAGAGTTCGCAACTAAAACCCCGACAGATGTTCCCAAACCCAATAAACTCATGATATTCAAAGAAAAGCCTGCAAATTGCATCAAGGAAAATGTAGAGATAATGGAAATAGGCATTGAAATTGCCACTATCAAAGTTGAACGAATATCGCCGATGAATAGGAATAATAATAGTCCTGTCAAGATTATTCCCATAAATATATTGCTCATTGTATCATTAATCGAGTTTTCGATATATTCAGATGAATCATTGATGATAGTAAGCTCCATACCTACAGGCATTGCTGATAAAATACCGCCCATCTCTTTGTGCAAAGCTCTTGATATATCAACTGGATTTCCATTTGTGCTTGGAATAATGTTGATACTGATGACATTATCATGTCTTTCTTTACTTTGGTTATCGAGATAGGTTGTTCTTTCGATAATATCTGTTCCTGAGTCAACAACATAAGCAAGATCTGATAATCTTCTATTTCCGTTTGGAGTTGGTATTTCAAGATTTCTTAGCGTTCTAATATCTGTTATTTCACCCAAAACTCGAACATAAAGTGCATTGTTTCCGATAGAAAAAGTTCCGATAGGCATGTTCATGTTATTGGTTGCTATCACTTGGCTTATTTGAGGCATCGAAACCATATTGGCATGAGCAGCTTGAGGGTCTAGAATAACCCGAATTTCTCTTTCCTGACTACCACTAACTTCCACTTGTGCGACACCGGGAAGTTGTGAAAATCTATCTCTTAAGATAGTGTCTGCATAATGAAAAAGTTCCATTGGATTTTGTGTTCCATATAAAGCCATTTGAACGACAGGTGAGGCGGTAATATCCAATGTGCCAACTACAGGAGTCATTGCATCGGTGGGTAAGTCATTTACTACTCTATCTACTCTGTCTTTAACTTGTTGGAAAGCAACATTTATATCATTTCCCATGTTAAAAGTTAAAAGGAGAATTGAGACATTATCCATCGAATAGGATTCAATGTAGTCTATTCCACTCACTGTAGAAACAGCATCTTCCAATCTTATGGTTATTTGTTGCTCCACTTCTACGGGACCGGCTCCCGGAAATACTGTTTGAACTGTTACTATCGGCATTTCTATATCAGGGAGCAAATTCCATGATAAATTAAAATATGCCAAAGCTCCAAATACCACAAATACGAGTATCAACATTGTGACCAATTTGGGTCTTCTTACAGATAATTTTGCTAAAAACATTTTATACCTCTTTCGTAGTGTCGGAGCTTGCCTCCGTGCAATGTGGATTGGTGATTGGGACAGATACGATTGTGGTATTGTTTTGGACATTTAATTTTGTGCCTGCTCTGACTAATTGAAGTCCTTGAACTATCAATAAATCACCTACTTCTAAGCCATCTACAATCTCAAAACTTAATTCTGATTGTTTACCTATAGAGACATTTTTCCTTACAGCTGTATTGTTTTCTGAAACAAATACAAAGGTTTGTCCATCTGCATCTCTTTGAACGATGTTTCTTGGAACTGAGATAGCACTTTCATTTTTATAGATGATGATACTTGCAAGACCTGTTATCCCACCTCGAACACGTTGATTGATATTTTCCAGTTCAATATCAGCTGTAAAAGCATTCTGTTCAGGAACTAAGGTCAAGCCGATACTTGCAATATTACCCTCTAATGTATATCCATTCCATCTAAAAATTGCTTTCGCATTTTGTGGAATAGAGTTTATATCATTAGGTGAAATCCATATTCTTGCGTGTAACCTGTTTAACTGAGATATAGTAAATAAATACTGCCCAGAATTTACTCTTTCTAAAGGACGGACACTAATGTCTGTTATTGTGCCTGCAATCGGTGCTCTTACATGAACAGCTTGCTGAACGGCGTCATAATTTGCTTCAGCAACTCTGAACTGAGTTTCAGCACCATCAAGTTCTTGCTGTGAAACACCACCCGACTCAAATAAGTTCCGCATTCTTTGCAGTGTTTGCTCTGCTAATTGAAATGCGGCTTGGGCTTGAAAATAACTGGCACGGGCGTTATCTTGTGGAAACCGAATAATTACCTCGTTCTGAGATACTACTTGCCCTATCCTTGCGTTTATGTTTTCTACTTGGTCAGTAATCCCTGCATAAACTCTTGTTTCTCTGAGACCATGAACTGTTGTTTGATACTCCAGCTCTACGGTAAATTCTGATAATTCAATTTCTTGAACTACCACTGGAACACCTTGCTCTCTGTGAATTGCTTCCATGTTGGCATGTTGGTCACTGTTTTTTTGTCCACAGCCTGTTAAAATAAGTGTGATTAAAGTGATGATCATCAAAATATTCCTTACACACGCTGAAGGTGTGTGACTCTTAATAGAAACCAAGTCACCACACACACTTCCGACCCCGAAGGGGTCGACCTTTCCCGCTTCAGTGCAGGCAACCGCAAGGGTTGCCCCTACATTAATTTGGCAATCGGAGATTGCCGCTACGGATTTTGGATGGCGATTGGAAATCGCTGCTACGGAATTTGGGTGGCGATTGGAAATCGCTGCTACGGAATTTGGGTGGCGATTGGAAATCGCTGCTACGGAATTTGGATGGCGATTGGAAATCGCTGCTACGGATTTTGGATGGCGATTGGAAATCTCCGCTACGGATTTTGGGTGGCGATTGGAAATCGCTGCTACGGATTTTGGGTGGCGATTGGAAATCGCTACTACGGATTTTGGGTGGCGATTGGAAATCGCTGCTACGGAATTTGGGTGGCGATTGGAAATCGCTGCTACGGATTTTGGGTAGCGATTGGAAATCGCTGCTACGGATTTTGTGTGGCGATTGGAAATCGCTACTACGGCTGGGGTTTGGACGGAGGCAAGCTCCGCCGCTACGATATTAGTTTTTTTGTTTCTCATTATAGTTCTCCTATTATATTATTTAGATTGTTTCCGAGTGCTTTATTTAAAGCGAAATAATCTTTTATAATGCCAATTCTTGCTTGTGCCAAAGCAATTTGTGCTGCATTGTATTGAATTTGAGCATCAAAGACTTCAAGCTGTATTCCAGCTTGGTTTTCAAACCTTGCCTGAGCTATATTTAAAGCTCTTTGTGCAAGATTTAAGTTCATTTCTTGAACTTCTAAAACCCTTTTACTTTGGTCAAAAGATTGCCATGTTTGGCGAACTTCAAGATTGATTAGTTCTGTGGTGTTCATGGACTCATATTCAGCTCTACGAAGCTCATGCTTAGCACCAAGTTTTTTAGCAGTGTTGGTAAGTCCTGTAAATAAGGGCATTTGGAACACTAAACCAACAGAACCCATTGTGCCAAAATCATTACCATCGATATTATATGAGTCTGTTCTTTGAGCATATCTTGTTACATCAGCTTGCAAAAGAATATTGGGCAGGAAGTTTTTTTGCTCCGCTGAATATTGAACCTGATAAATTTCAGTAGAAATGCCCACAAGGAACAGTTCAAGCCTGTTATCACCTGCTGAAGAAAGAGCATCATCAAGTGCAACCTCAAAATCTGCAAAAGCAATTGAGTTTTCGTAGATAACAGGATTTAATTGAAATTCATCTGTAATACCAGTTATCCGTTTAAAATTCTCTTCTGCCAGATTTTTAATATTTTCGTATTGCAAAACTTCGGGATGAAGCCTTGAAACCTCCAATTCTGCTCTTAGTTTATCATACTCAGAAACAAGACCTTGTGAAAAGAGGTTTGTAACTCTTTGTAAGTGTAGTTCCGCATTTGATAAAGCCTGTCTCTGAATAGAAAGTCCCTCCTCTGCAAGATACAAGTCATAATAAGCATTTACCACTGTTATGATGGTGTTCTGCATTTCAAGTTCATACCTTTTTTCTTGTAGTATCTTTACTTTATCAAGCACCCTAAGCCCGTCTATCAGCTTGCCACCTAAAAATATAGGTTGCGAAAGGCTTAATTGTCCTGTAAAAGACACTTCATCTCTGTTTCTACTGGAAGGAAGCATTCTGTCAAGCATACCTGCAATTATGCTTTCATTTGCTGATGGGTCGTCCAAAGCTCCTGAAAGAGTAAAATCTGGTATCGCTGACTTTGGCAATTGATTGTTTGTCAATTTATAGCTTGCATTCAGGTTAATCTGCGGAAATAATTGTCCACGAACTTCCTTATAGTTTTGTTCTGCTATTCTGACATCCTCTTTTGCCATTTGTAGCTCGTTGTTGTTGGCTAATGCCATCTCAACAGCTGTTGAGATGGTTAGTCCATTTGTGGTAGCATGGGCTGTATTAACCCAAATAACCAATAAACTTAAAGCCAGCAACATCTTTTGAATCATTTTTTTCATTATGATTACTCCTTGTATGTTATTTATTTTTATCAATATATAATGCCTACCTACTATATTTGCATATTAGTCGGTTTGTAGGCAAAAAAATATGCGGTCTGTAGTGCCAATCTCCGATTGGCTTTGTAGAGCAAATCTCCGATTGGCTTTCCGTAGTGCCGATATAAAATCGCTACGAAAAATAAAAGCACACAATACTTGCATACTATTTTAGCATTTTGGTCGGTTTTGAGACAAAAAAAAGCAGATGAATACAATACCTCATATGTGTCAACTTTTTGATTTATACCGCTTTTCAACCCCGCAGGGGCGACACTTGGGCGACTTAAGTGTCGTCCCTGCGGGACTTTGTCTGTAATCCCTGCCTTTCCGACAGCTAAAGCAATCGGTTAATAAAGTATTGTCTCTGCGAGACTTATAAGGAATTTTATATAAGATTAAGAGATTGACACCTTCGGAGTGAGTATGTATTAATATATTTTATTCTCATTATTTCACAAAACCTTTTATTAAAACTTCAGCAAGTAATTTGCGGTCTTCTGCAATCTCATGCAGTAAATCATCAGTTATCCCTACATAATGTTCTATTCTTGCCGTCACAACAAGGCTATAGATTAAATTTACAACTTTTGGTATATTCACTGTGAATTCCTCCCTCAGCACATTTTGGTCAACTCCATATTGGAAAATAGAAGATAAAGTTTCAAAGAAGTTTTTTTGTGTGCTTTCTTTAAATTCATTTATTCTCTCTAGAAAAATAAAAGAATCTTCTGCTAAAACTTGGATAAATAACTGACTATTTGATTTCAGCATATCCACAGGAACCGTAAAAAACAATTTAAATTTTTCTTCAAAACTATTCGCATTATCAATTTTTTTTCTCATACCATCCCAAACATCAAAAGAAATCTGCTTCAAAATAGCTACAAAAATTTCTTCTTTTGATTCAAAATAATGGTATACCGTCCCCTTTCCTATTTTGGCTTCTCTACAGATGTCATCTATTGATGTCTTCTGATAACCGTGTCTTACAATCAACTTGGTTGCGGCTTCTAAAATCGCATTTTCCTTTATATTGCTCATAATAAAGCCCCTTTCATTACAAAATTCAGTCCGACTAAAATTCTATTTTGGTCGGTCTGTAATATATAACACTCAAACTTCAAAAATCTTTCATTTTTTTTTACATTTTTTTTCTTAGCATGGAATAAACCTTGTATTCATGCGGATTTTATGATTTATTTTTTTTTAGAGGATATTCTATATAAGATGAAATAATGGTGAATTTTTATTAAAAAGAGCAGGGTAGTTATCCTGCTCTTTGGTTTTTAATTTCTTTTTTATTTTAAGCGAGAAGTTATCTTTTTATTTATTCCACTAACATTAGCCTCAAAATCAATACTACCCAGTTTGTCAATCGCATTATCCTTGTCCTCATCAACCATCTTTTCGTAGATTTGTCATGACGGCTATAAGGTGTAGTTTCAGGGTGTTTTATATGTAGCTATTTCAGTAAAATTAGGTATTGATTTTTTGAATAATCAATCCGAGAATAGGTCTCCAAAATCTATGAAATAGTTTATGTTTTCCAAATAATCTGACAATATGTGGGCTGAAAGTATAGTAAAATAGTATCAAGAGCCTCCCATACCAATTTTTGATCATTACATTATCACGAAACTGTCTAAGGGTTAATACCTCAAGGCAATGATACGAGCCATAGATACAAGTAGCAATATAACATTCATAAGACAGATTTGAGATATTTTCTTTAGCTGTTTTGTCCCCCTGTTCGGCGGCTTTTTTGAACCAATAAAGAGCTTTATTTTTGTTTTTAAAGACTCTCTCACCATTGTAATAAAAATAACCTAAAACACATTGAGCAGTAGGATGTCCCTTTATAGCAGCTTTTTTATAGTACAAAAATGATTTTCGCAGATTTTTACGAACACAAGTCCCTTCTTCAAACATTTCCCCTAAATAAAACAAAGAACCAGCATGCCCTTGTTCTGCCAGTGTCTCAAAGATAGGGTAAGCCAGCAAGGTGTTACCCTCCAAAACATGCAAGACAGCTTGGTCGAGTATTAATTCATCAATGACATCGTCTTGTGGGTTGAAGCGAAGAGTTCTTGATAATTTTTCAATTGGAGAAATATTGTCATCATAAATATTGGCAAAATTCTTTTTATTTTTCATGATTTTTTTTCCCTTTATTATTAAATCTGTGGTTAAGTAAAAAATAAACTTTTCCTAAAGATGAATAGATAATTTCATTTTTTAGAGATGTCCTTGGATATGGTGAAGTGTCTGAATTTAGTTCTGGTCCGGCAGATAATCGGGGGGGGGGGGGGGGGGGGGGGTTTTTTTAACAAAAAGAGGGGTTTTTTTTCCGCTTTTTGGGAAAAGAAAAACAACAACAATTTTTTTT